>JAHEIJ010000294.1 GCA_024639445.1 Gammaproteobacteria bacterium | reverse complement strand
GGAGATCCCGACAAACCCATGATCCTTGCGCTCTCCCGCCCTGATGAACGTAAGAACATTGCCACCCTGATCGAAGCCTATGGTGAGTCAACAGAACTCCAGGCAATGGCAAACCTGGTCATTATCGCTGGCAATCGTTATGACATTCGCGAAATGGAAAGTGGTGCGCGTAATGTACTATCAGACATCCTCTTGTTAATTGATCAATTTGATCTTTATGGCAAGGTGGCATATCCAAAAAATCACTCTTCTGATGACGTACCTCTTTTATACCGTCTGGCCACCGCCTCGTACGGCGTATTTATCAACCCAGCCCTGACCGAACCGTTTGGACTGACCTTGATTGAGGCAGCGGCCAGTGGTTTGCCCATCGTGGCCACTGAGGATGGCGGGCCCCAGGACATTATCGGCCACTGTCACAATGGTTTATTGATTGATCCCCTCGACAGCGAGGCCATGAGCCTGGCTTTACTCAAAGTACTCAAGGATCGGAAAAACTGGAAGATGCTATCAGCAAACGGGCTCAAGGGCGCGCATCAATATTATTCGTGGCAGGCCCATGCAAATACCTATCTTGATGAACTGCGCCCGTTACTGGAGCGAATTGAGCCCCCTAAGCGTGCCCCCTTGCAACGCCGTCCGATGCTTTACCATGACCGCGCTATTTTCAGTGACCTGGATCAGAACCTGCTGGGTGATCCGGAATCACTGTCCGAATTTGTTAAAGTCATGCGGGACAATCGCAAATGTGCCACTTTTGGCATCGCCACTGGTCGAAGTCTGGAATCTGCACTCCGTATTATGAAGCGCTACCGCATTTCCCAGCCGGATATCTTAATTACCAGTGTTGGTACTGAGATATACTATGCCCCGCAGCTTACGGCCGATCTCGCCTGGGCGCTACACATCAACTATATGTGGAACCCGGATCGAGTACGCGCGGTACTGGCTGATTTACCCGGCTTGAAACTGCAACCCAAAAAAGAACGCAGTCGTTTCAAGATCAGTTATTACATGGATCCCGATACAGCACCATCATTAGATGAGATTAACAGCATGCTGCATCAGGCGGATCTTTCAGTAAATACTTTTCTCTCTTTTGGACAATATCTCGATATTGTTCCGGTCCGCGCATCGAAAGGTTTTGCCTTACGCTATTTTGCGGATCAATGGGGCATTCCACTTGAACATATACTTGCTGCCGGCGGCTCCGGTACCGATGAGGACATGATGCGGGGCAATACGCTGGCCGTGGTCGTGGCCAACCGCCATGAGGAAGAGCTGTCCCATCTCACCGACGTAGAACGTATTTACTTTAGTCAGCAGAGTTATTCTCGCGGTATTCTTGAGGCGATTGAATATTATGACTTCTTTGCAAGCTGCAGGGTCCCGAATGAACTTCAACCAATCCCCGGCAAATGAACGTATTCTAATTTGCACCGATCTTGATCGCACTTTGCTGCCCAATGGCATGCAACCGGAATCACCGCGTGCCCGGGAACGTTTTTGCCATCTTGCTGCACGCCCTGAAATTTCGATCGCCTATGTCACCGGTCGCCATCGCGAATTAGTGCTTGCTGCTATCAATGAGTACCAACTACCCCTTCCCGATTATGTGATTGGTGATGTCGGCACCAGCATCTACAGTATTGAAGACGACCAATGGCAGCCTTGGGATAGTTGGCAGCAGGAAATCGGTATCGGCTGGCACGGGCTGACACATGATACGCTGACGGCCTTGTTCACGGACATTGAGCTGATCAGATTACAGGAATCGGAAAAACAGAACACATTCAAGTTGAGCTATTACGTTGCTTCGGCCGTCAATGCGCCGGCACTGCTGGATGAGATGCAGCAGCGGCTGGATAATGAACAGATTGCGGCCAGTTTAATCTGGAGTGTCGATGAAACAACAGATACGGGACTGCTGGATATTCTGCCGACCGCAGCAACCAAACGCCATGCAGTAGAATTTTTAATGTCCGAACAAGGTTATAGCCTGGACAACACCCTGTATGCCGGTGATAGTGGCAACGACCTGCCGGTCCTCACCAGTCCAATTCACTCAGTACTCGTCGCCAATGCTACAAATGAAGTCCGCCAACAGGCACTGCAAATGGCAACCGCTCAAGGAACGCGGGATGCATTATATCTGGCACATGGTAACCTATTAGGCATGAATGGTAATTACAGCGCCGGTATTCTCGAAGGCTGTGTTCACTATATGCCGGAGATACTCGCCAGGATAGATGAAGAGTCACAATATGACGCCTGATATTCAAACATGTCCACTCATATTTGGTGAAGTGCTGTTTGATCAGTTCGAGGATGGCAGTTCAGTGCTTGGCGGCGCCCCTTTTAACGTTGCGTGGCATCTTCAAGCGTTTGGCTTACAGCCGCTGTTTGTCAGCCGCGTTGGTGATGACAGTTTCGGCCGACGTATACGTGACGAGATGCAACAATGGGGCATTTCCACAGCGGGACTGCAAATGGATTCATCGCACCCAACGGGAGTAGTTTCTGTCACTATCACTAATGATGAGCCCAGCTTCGATATTGTTGCGGATCGAGCTTATGACCACATCTCTGCCAGTGCCCTGCCTCCCGTTGAGCCATCGCTCATCTATCATGGCAGCCTGGTTGTGAGAACCCAGGAGTCTGCTACAGCATTGGCTATGATTAAACAACGGTTTGATGTCCCCGTGTTTATGGATGTCAACCTGCGCCCACCCTGGTGGCAACACAAGACCCTGATACCTCTTTTGCAGGATGCAAGCTGGGTAAAGCTGAATAATGACGAGCTCGATATCTTTATCGAAGGTAAAACTGAGCCGCTGGATAAAGCCAATGAACTACTGCAGCGCTATAATCTTGAAATGGTCATCCTGACGCTGGGTGCAGAAGGCGCCATTGCGGTTTCTGCAAACGGAAATCACGCCTCGGTAGTGCCAACACAATCCCTCAAAATAGTTGATACTGTAGGGGCGGGTGATGCCTTTTCCAGTGTCTGTATTTTTGGAATCCTGGCACAATGGCCAGTTAATACCATTTTGGAGCGAGCCCAGGCGTTTGCCTCAGCCATTGTCCAAATCCGTGGTGCAACCAGCACACAAAAAGATTTTTACCAACCTTTCATCCATAACTGGTAAGCACTGATTATGAATAATCAACAGAGTCCATTGGGTGCGGCTTCTGAATATATGCTAACTAATCGGGCTATCACACATCGCCTGTTGCATTGCCTCAGTTCCCT
>JAHEIJ010000054.1 GCA_024639445.1 Gammaproteobacteria bacterium | reverse complement strand
GAATACGCTCAAGCTCACTGTCAAATTGGCTTTCAACCCGGCATTGTTGAAACAAAAATGCCCTAATCGAAGGATCACCTTTTATTTGTAACCATTTATCCGGCATGGTTCTGTCTCCTTAATATGCTATTGCCTGTCTTCGACAACGAAAATATCTAATGTGCACGGGCTTTGCAGGGAATGAGGTTGCCCTCAATCGCGACGGTATCCAGTTCCAGGTAGCGTACTGACAGGCGCAAGAACTCCGTGACAACATCGCTGTAAAAGGCCTCATTACCGGAACCTTGCTGCCTTGCCAGGCCAGCACTCCTCGTCGGTGATGTCATTTCAATGTTCATTGGTCTTTCCTCGTATTATCAGTTGCATCCCTGAACAGCCGTGTTAAATGGCGTTCCATGACTCAAATCATTACCTGAGTAATTTACTATGGTTTTTATTATAGAGACCAAATAGATAAATAATAATTGATATTTATAATGAATATCATAGACTATTATCTATGAATAAATCTGTCCCTTTTCAGCTCGCGCGCCGTATCAGCTTACGCCAGCTGCAGGTTTTCGAGGCAGTGGCCCGACTACTCAGCTATACCCGCGCGGCTGAAGAGCTCTTCCTGTCGCAACCCACAATTTCGATGCAAATCAAGAAATTGGAATCTGATATCGAGCTGCCTCTGACAGAACAAATCGGTAAAAAGGTCTCACTGACGGAGGCTGGCAATGCCCTGCATCAGGCCTCACGCGAGATTCTCGATACACTCGGTCGCTTCGAAATGCAGATTAACGACCAGAAGGGGCTGCGTACCGGTCAGCTGCGCCTCGCCGTCGTATCCACCGCGAATTATTTTGCCCCTCGTTTACTTGGAAAGTTTTACCAGGCCTATCCCGACATTAATGTCTCGCTGGAAGTCACCAACCGCGATCATATCCTCGAAAGAATGGGGCAAAACATGGATGATCTCTATTTAATTGGAAAACCTCCAACATCAAGCGACCTCGAATTTAAACCCTATATGGCGAACCCCATGGTCGTGATTGCCCCTATCGATCATAAATTGGCAAAACAGAAAAAGATTCCACTATCAGTCATAGGTGACGAATATTTCCTTATTCGCGAACAGGGTTCCGGAACCCGCATCGCAATTGAACAACTTTTTGCCGACGCCGGTAAGACGCTTAACGTGCGCATGGAGCTTGGTAGTAATGAGTCGATTAAACAAGGAGTGTCCGGCGGCCTGGGGATTGCTGTACTTTCACTCCATACAATAACCCCTGGCGATCTGAATGAATTGACAATTCTGGATGTGGAAGGATTCCCGATGTCATGGCAATGGTATGTAGGTCATCCAAAAGGGAAACGCCTGTCAGTTATCGCCAAGACCTTCATTGATTTTATGTATGAACACGGTCCATCTCTACTGCCGGAGAGTGTAAGAAAGGTATTGTAGTCATATTGGATGAATACAATATGTTTGCGGCAGAGCAAAACTCCGGGATTAAACTGCATCAAGCGAGTCGTTTTATACTTAGACCTTTATTTCGACAAAGCGCAATCTTAATGGCCTTGATCATATTTTTCGCAGGGACCGCGATATTCCTCGGAAATACTGTCCGGACATTGCCCACATTGTTGATTTCCGGGTACGGCAAAATCTATTTTACGGGGATAAGGTAAATTCAGACCTTCCATGATTTGAATGAACTCCTGCAACGACTTCCCGCCAATGTGTTTGTTGCGTTCTTTTTCCTGAGCGATGGTACTGATATGTCGATTTTCATAGTCGTGACAGGGATACACCAGGGTTTCATCCGGGAGGCTGAAAAACTTCTGCTGGATACTGTTGTATAAGGTTTTACTGTCACCAGACTGAAAGTCGGTCCGTCCCACGCCATCAATCATTAATGCATCACCGGAAAATAACATTTGATGTACGGGTGTGTTAATTAAATATGCATGATGATGGTCGGTGTGTCCCGGCGTAAATAACGGATGGAGCTCAATATTGCCCACCTTAAAGATCGTGCCTTCCTGTAATCCAATGTCGGCACAGGGCAATTCATCGATAGCCGGATATGCAATCTTGCTGCCGCTAAGCGCCTTGAGGCGGCGTGCGCCACTCAAATGATCTGCATGAATATGCGTGTCAATCGTATAGGTTAATTTCAGATCCAGAGATTGCAGGACACTCAGATCACGCTCAACGGTATCGAGTACAGGATCAATGATGACGCATTCTCCAGTATCCGGACAGGCAATAAGGTAACTGTAAGTTGATGAATCCGGTTCAAACAATTGCTTGAATAGCATGCGATATACCTCCTGTAATTGTTCCTTGAGTATTTATTTGAGGTAAGATTTGGGGATTTCAATAAATACCATGTAAAAAATATGGCTTGGCAATTTGATGAGGATAAGAAAAATTAATATATCTTATTTTCCCTAACAATTTGGCATTTAAGATTAGAAGAACTTTAACAAAGGGCGGCGTTTCAGATTAATGTGAAACGCCGCTCTCATTTAAGGCTCAGGCGAGGTCAAAGCGATCCAGGTTCATCACCTTGATCCAGGCCGCTACGAAATCCTGCACGAACTTTTCCTTGTTGTCGTCCTGTGCATAGACTTCAGCGTAGGCGCGAAGGATCGAGTTGGAGCCAAATACCAGATCCACTCTTGTTGCCGTCCACTTGACCTTGTCTGTCTTGCGGTCACGGATTTCATACAGATTATTACCGACTGGCTTCCATGTGTAATTCATATCCGTCAGGTTCACGAAGAAGTCATTGGTCAGCGCGCCTTCGCGATCGGTGAACACACCGTGCGTGGTGCCGCCATGGTTGGTGCCAAGCACGCGCATGCCACCAACCAGCACCGTCATCTCAGGGGCGGTCAGGCTCATCAATTGGGTGCGGTCGAGCATCAGTTCTTCTGCGCTGACGACATAGTCCTGCTTGAGCCAGTTGCGGTACCCGTCATGGATTGGCTCCAGTGGCTCGAAGGCATCCACATCGGTCATCTCGTCCGTCGCATCGCCGCGGCCAGGCGAGAAGGGGACGGTAATATCAAAACCCGCGGCCTTGACCGCCTGCTCGACACCGACATTACCTGCGAGCACGATCACATCCGCTACGCTGGCGCCGCTCTCTGCTGCAATTGGTTCAAGCACACCAAGCACCTTGCTCAGACGTTCAGGCTCGTTGCCTTCCCAGTCTTTATGCGGAGCCAGGCGGATGCGTGCCCCATTAGCGCCGCCACGCATATCCGAACCACGGAATGTTCTTGCGCTGTCCCAGGCGGTGGCCACCATCTCGTTGATACTCAGACCGCTGGCAGCAATTTTATCCTTCACAGTCTGAACATCGTAATTGGTGTTTCCTGCGGGAACCGGGTCTTGCCAGATCAGGTTTTCCTTTGGCACATCCGGACCGATGTAACGCACCTTCGGCCCCATGTCGCGGTGCGTCAGTTTGAACCAGGCGCGCGCGAAAGCATCCTTGAATAAGTCGGGATCAGCGCGGAACCTTTCCAGGATCTCGCGGTAGGTCGGATCCATCTTCATTGCCATGTCAGCGTCAGTCATGATCGGGTTGTGACGGACCGATGAATCTTCAGAGTCTACAGGTTTGTCTTCATCCTTGATATCCACGGGCTCCCACTGCCAGGCACCGGCGGGACTCTTCTTTGACTCCCACTCATGATCGAGCAGCATGTCGAAGTAACCCATGTCAAACTGGGTCGGGTTAGACGTCCATGCGCCTTCAAGACCGCTGGTCACGGCGTCATGGCCAATGCCACGCTTGGTCTTGTTTAACCAACCGAAACCCTGGTCCTCAATATTAGCGCCTTCGGGTTCCGGGCCCAGCAACTCCGCATCGCCGTTGCCATGGGCTTTGCCAACGGTATGTCCACCGGCGGTGAGCGCCACGGTTTCCTCGTCGTTCATGGCCATGCGTTCAAAGGTTATGCGCACATCATGGGCCGTCTTCAGTGGGTCCGGCTTGCCGTCCACACCTTCGGGGTTAACATAGATCAGGCCCATCATCACAGCCGCCAGCGGGTTTTCCAGATCCCTCTCACCGGAATAGCGGCTGCCTTCACTACCGCTGGGGGCGAGCCATTCTTTCTCTGAACCCCAGTAGGTGTCCTTTTCCGGATGCCAGATATCTTCGCGGCCGAAAGCAAAGCCATAGGTTTTCAGGCCCATGGATTCATAGGCAATCGTGCCGGCATAGGCAATCAAATCAGCCCAGCTGAGCTTGTTGCCGTACTTTTTCTTGATCGGCCAGAGTAGTCGACGTGCCTTGTCCAGGTTGCCGTTGTCCGGCCAGGAGTTGATCGGTGCAAAGCGCTGGTTGCCGGTACCCGCACCACCCCGGCCATCAGCGATACGATAGGTACCGGCCGCATGCCATGACATGCGGATCATGAGACCACCGTAGTGACCCCAGTCCGCCGGCCACCACTCCTGACTGTCCGTCATCAAAGCGCGCAGGTCTTTCTTGAGCGCTTCAAAGTCGAGTTTCTTGACCTCTTCCCGATAGTTGAATCCCGAGCCCATCGGATTGGTCTTGGTATCGTGTTGATGCAGAATGTCCAGGTTAAGTGCTTTGGGCCACCATTCAATGTTTGACATGCTGCTCTCTGTAGCAGCGGTGTGATGAAACGGGCATTTGTTCAAAGACATTCTGTTATCTCCTTATCGTAATCACGTACGACTAATATTTGATGGGTTAAGCAATAGTTATAGTGAGTTGATATTCATTTAGCCAATTTATTGTTCCTATCGTTTCGATTGATTATGCCTATCACAGGGATTTGCAGGTTCATTAAATAATTTCGCAGCAAAATTTTTCTAGCACGCAAACTCTGTGACAGAAGTGAAAACAGCAAAACAAGGGTCAGGGAGGAATAATCCCTAAGATTGATGACCGTTTAAATAACGACCCCGGGTAACCAATGGGGTCAGAGTAAGTTGACCTGCTGTGTAAGGACCCCGGGTAACCAATGGGGTCAGAGTAAGTTGACCTGCTGTGTAAGGACTGTATTCTAAAATCAATTTACTCTGACCCCATTGATCGACCCCATTGATCTTCGCTTTATTATTTGCTGATTGTCATTTTGTTTAGTGTCCGGTCTTTCTTGACAAACTGATGAAATAGCGCCGCCGAAATATGCCCCAATATCAGCAGCCAGACGACCCAGGCCCCCATGATATCCTTATGTATGAAGTCCACCGGTTTTTCGAATTCCTTGAACGTCATTCCCAAGCCATCACTGACCAAAGCGGTAAATAACCCTGTACTTTCAAATTTGGGTATATCGAATAGGAAAAAATATTCGGTATTCACGCCGGTGCCGATATAACCGGTCACCGGCATGATGACCATGATGGCATACAGTGCAAGATGACCGACATGCGCCGCCATGTGTTCGAGCTTCGTGCCAGGTTCCGGATCCGGCACCCGGTTATTCAATCGCCAGATAATCCGCAGCGCCACAACAACGGCAATGGTAACGCCAATGGAGAGATGCAACTGCAAAGCAATCCAGTTCTCAGGGGTTTCCTTTACAGTAAACCAGTGACGGTAATACACACTGACATAAGAACCCAAAAACAGTATCGCCGTCCCCCAATGGAGCCATTTTGCGATAGACCCATAACTTTCAGCGGTATTTTTGAGACTCATCAAACGCTCCTTAATTTAAATGCGCTTTAACTTATAATTATTATTTTTCAATCGAGTCTGACCCTTTTGATTTTTCGGCCTTTTTTAGGGTTTCATTCTCCTCCTGAAGGCGTTTGTTCTCCTGCCTTAGCCTGGCCGTTATTCCGGCTTGGTCGCCGGCGGTGTGTACAACCGATCCTTTGGAACGATCTTCGGTTCGGCCGGGTCACCCTCGTAAGCCGGTGTCATGATCTGCACACCATTTTCATTGAACACATCCTGAATGTTGCGATGTATTTCGGTGTACAGCTTCACCATCTGAGAGGCATCGTCACAATAGGCATTAAGTTCATAGTTCACTGCGAAATCGGCCAGCGATTTCTGCCGTATAAACGGCCTGGGTTCCTTGAGTAAACCCTCGGTGCGTTCGGCGGCCTGTAACAGCATTGCCTCCACCTGCCGCCACGGCACCTCATAACCGATCCCGACCATGGTATGCAGGATCAGGCCCTGGCCACGGGCCATGGTGCTGTAGTTGGTCACTTCGCCGTTAAGGATGGTCGAATTCGGGATCACAACTTCTTCATTTTTCGGTGTCCTCAAATGAGTGACCAAGACACGCATTTCCGTGACATCACCCACGGTGTCACCGATTTTTACCCGGTCACCGATTCTGAAGGCACGCCGGTAGGTCATGGTGTAGCCGGCGATCACGTTGGAGATCACGGAAGTGGAGCCAAGAGAAAACAGAACCCCCAACAGGATCGAGATTCCTTTGAAGGCCGCCGACTCGGATCCCGGAATATAGGGATAGGCGATCACCAGCGCAAAGATGATAATCCCCAACCGCACAAGCCGATAGGTCGGCCACGCCCACTCGACCTCGAATCCCTTGATTTGCAGACGCCCGGTATCGATCGCGGCAAACACACTGCGGGCCACCTTCAAACCGTAACGCGTGATGAAAAACACCACCACGAGGAATACCAGGCTCGGGATAAAATCGATGATGGCATCAACCATATCGCCAAGGGGGGCTGCCACGAACTTGAACAGTGTGTGGGCGGTGTAGCGCGTCTGCGGAAATAAACTCAGCGCGAAATTCGCGAAACCATAAATTAAAAATAAGACGATCAACGCCCGCAACAGCCGCAGTACACCGTGCACGAGCCCCCAGAGATGCTCTCCCCGGATGATGCGTTTGGATTTTGCTTCAAGGTTCTGCATGCGGAGCTTGACGCGACGTTCCAGGAAACTGTTTAGACGGCGAAAACCCCAGAACACGCCGAACAAGAGCACCGTCAGCACTACCATGCTTGCGAGCGCATACAGGGCGTTTTTAATTATTACGGCATGCTGGTGATCATGACGGTAGTCATTAATGGATTCGGTAATGTTAATTAGTAAGGTATCGGCAAGTACCGTCCGGGGGACCCCTTCGAACTCGGCATCCGCTTCCTGTACCGATAAGATCGGCTTACCACTCTCACCCGGAAAGATCTGGTGATAGGCGCCGGCATCTTCGATCCGGAGTGTTTTTGGATCGAACTTCGGATCTTGCGCCAATGCCTCGATGCGCCGGGCGATCTCATGGGCTCGGCGTTTGGCCGGGTAGGCCGACACCCCGACGACATGAAACCGCACCTTGCCATTAACCACTACCGGGGCCGTATCCACAACTTTGTGAGCATCGGGTACTTGAGCATCCTTGCTTTCGGTCTGGGTTTGCGCACAAACGACCGGTGGCAGCAACAAGGTGATAACGAGCAACAGCAATGATCCGAGTCTGCGTACAACTGGAGCGGCAAACCTGCCCTCACGGCGAAATGGCTGAGCTGCATCGGAATTGGATAAAGTGGTTAGCATTATTACGACTCTCCCGTCATCATATCAAACCAGGCAGTAACCTGGACTTTAGCATTGTTACCATTCAAAAACAGAGGCCTTAAAATCGTTAAGCGCATGCGCATCTTATTTAACGGCCTGCGGTTTTGGAAATGTGATGTCTATTGTGCCATGTTATATGCTAAATTTTTTGTGTGTTGCGCCTTTCTTCCTGTTGGAAAAGCCTGCTTGGTCGGTCATCAACATGATGATGTTGGGCGCATCTAGCAGTGATTTAGACAATATTTATATAGAATTTAGAGTAAAAATACACATGCCCTTAAAGACGACCCAAGCAATTATCTCATCTTATTCGTCGTAATATACGCTTTGGGTCGTTAACAGACGTGTCTGTATTCGGCGGTGAGTTCGAGCCCGCGACGTCATTCAGACATTATGCGTCTATCAATATAGAAGGAGAAAAAGACCCCAAAATTAAAAAAATATTAGCCAATCTGGCTAATATGAAATATTGTATATTTGTTCTTATACATAATATTCTTATATGAAAATTTCATTGCATATTTTCGTCGCCATAATCCTGGGATTCGGCCTGTTAGCAGATAATATCGAAGCCAGAACCAAAAGCGAGCATGCGCGCTTTTCCATTGCCATTAGTGGCGGCGCCAGTAAGGGCGCCTATGAGGCTGGCCTTAACTGGGGCGTACTTAAAATCGGGCATGAGGTTTCAAGCCTCAAGACCCTAACGGGTGGACAGTCTTTTTCGTATGAGGCGGGGAGTATCACAGGCGCCTCGGCAGGTGGCATCAACACCTTGCTTTCCGGTTTGACCTGGTGCAGTCGTCCCGAAAAGGAAGGTGGTCTAACCAATCGTATCGATGACAATGTATTCCGTGATATCTGGCTGAGAGTTGATATCAACACACTCCTTCCCGAACATGCTGACTCGCCCACCTACTTACCCGACGATGCCGTCCTCTCACGCAAGGACTTCCTTGATGCCGCAGCAGAACTGCGTGACAAATGGAATAAACCCGCATTTCAAAAAGGATGTCGCATCCCCCTTGGGGTGACAGTGACAAGAATTGAGCCCGACAAGTTAACAGTAAGCAATGTCGGGGTGCAGAATCAGCGCTTTTATATTCCTTTTGAGTTGCGGGTTACAACCGATAAGAGCATCGACTTCTTCTTCGATCCCACAGACTATCCAAAAGTGGCAGACCCGGCGATGATTCTGATGCCACGGCCGCAGAATGCGCCACCCTTTTCCATTGATGACCAGCGGGTTGAAGATGCCGCATTTACGACCAGCGCTTTCCCCATGGCTTTTGGGCGCAAACGCCTTCAATACTGCCGCCTCGTTCTTCAAGAAATCAGTGAGGAAGCAGAGCAACAGAAACAGGCAACAGGAATAACGGATACCGATTTGGTCTGTCCCGATGGTTACGAACTCGCCGAAGCGGAATTTGCCGATGGCGGATTATTCGATAACCTGCCAATTGGAATGGCACGTATCCTTGCCGAACTCAACGCACGTACGGAAGACGATCCATACCCGGTGACTTACATTTACCTCGATCCAAACCGGATACGCTACAAAGTCCCGGAACCCAAAGAAGACCTGGCTTGTGATAGCCCCAACCCACCTGAGGCTTGCCGTATTATGGAGTTCAGCTTTGCTTCAGAAAACCAATTGCTCATCGGTTTTCTTGGTACAGCCCGGCGTTATGAACTGTATCGTGAGCTTACCAGCGACGCCTGGCAACTTAACCTGTCAGAAATTAGTTACAAGCTTGCCGAAATATTGAGACAGCGCAAGATTACGCTCAATTGCCAGAAGGAATTACCCTATTTCGATCGCCGACTCGATTGCGCTGAAGCATTAAATCGCGCCGGCCATTTGTTGGAAATCGCCTACGATCGCCCAAGACCCATCATCGATGCACCCTACTCAGTTGACCATTTACAAAAAGCCAGGATCATCAAGCGCTGTAAACGTTTGAGCAGCAAAACGGATTCGCAAATCCATACTGCGTGCGCTTTCGACATACCCCGTTATCGCAAACAACTTGCTGATGCCTTGATATCAATTTCTGAGCAGACGAAACTGACAAAGAACAAGATCTACAGTGACATCTATAAATCGCGCCTTTCAATGAATAATGACCGAATTTTGCGTATTTCAAGTCGCGGCGCCCCCATCACAGGTACACTGTTGGAGGATTTCGGCTCGTTTCTCGAATATAAATTTCGTGAATATGACTACTATGTCGGGCTGTATGATAGCGTGGTTATGACTACAGACAACTTGTGCAGTCTGCAATACTCTTCAATATATCAATCAAAAGACTATCGTCAGTGTTTTGACTCTCTCAGTAAACAGTTATACAGAATTACGGGGTTAAATAATGACTCGCGCGGTCGTTATGTATTTGCAGGACTGGCCATGCGGGAATATGGCAAAGAAAAGTTACTCCGTTTTGCATACGAACCTATGCCGGCTGCCGATCGCGACATGCGCATCATTCAAGATGGGCTGGAAAAAGCACTGGCTGCTGGTGAAAATGAGAAAGTCTTCTTCAAGTATCTCAAGACTGAAGGCTTTGTCCCGACACCCCGAAAGGATGGCACGCAACCCCTGTTGGCACAAATTATTGATGATCCGGACAGCTGGGCCTCTGAACTGACACGCCGTATGACCGCCCGACTGGTATATCTTGAGACACAAGCGGAAAAAATCTACGCGGCTCGTGAACCCGATCCAACAAAACGTCAAACCGCGAATACGGAATTAATGGGAGCTACAGCCTTTGTGCTGCAAAGCTCGACATACAGATATCCCGATTTTAGTTTTGCACCATCTACCGCTCCCGATAACTGGGTGTGGCGAAATATCATACCCTTCGAGTTAGGTTTCGATTTTGTGGAAGGTGATCTGTTATTCACCTGGCAACCCACTCTGGCGCTGTCAAAAAATGATTTAGTAGGGGTACGTGCAAGCCTGGGAATTGCTGGCGGGTTTCTTGAATCAAGTGC
>JAHEIJ010000293.1 GCA_024639445.1 Gammaproteobacteria bacterium | reverse complement strand
CGCACAGATGCAGTGATTGCCTTAACCAAGCTGGCGCAGGAGCAGGAACGTTCCTATAGCAATAATGGCAGTTATACGACTACCTTGTCGCAATCAACATCAGACAATGGGAATTACTCCTTGAGTGCCAGTTTGACCTGCCCGGCCGGATATGGTGACCGTTGCTATAAATTAACCGCCACAGCAGTGAGTGCAAGTGACCAGTATGCTGATACGGATTGCCGTACGATCAGTATCGATCATGCGGGTCGCAAAACCTCAACAAATGCTGGAGGCTCAGCAACAACCAACTGCTGGGCGCAATAATTCCGTTTTTCATTTCTGGCAGGATTCAGCCTTGCGCTGACTTGCCGTTTTTTATTTTCCAACTACCCTTATTTATCTTTAGTGCGGCTTGAGCTCTTTCGGCAGGCTGAAAGTGATGGTTTCGCTGCGACCCTGACTCTCATCCACCGTTTCAGCGCCCCATTCTTTCAAACGATTGATCACCTGCTCCACCAGTATTTCCGGGGCCGAAGCACCGGCGGTAACGCCAATACGTTGCTTACCCTGTAGCCAGGCAGGATCGATTTCATCGGCATTATCGATTAAATAGGCGGAAGTGTTACGGCGTTCCGCTACTTCTTTTAAGCGGTTGGAGTTGGAACTGTTAATCGACCCCACCACCAGGACCATATCACTGCCATCCGCCAGATTCTTCACTGCATCCTGGCGGTTCTGGGTGGCATAACAGATATCGTCCCGTTTCGGTCCCTGTATATTAGGGAAACGCTGCCGCAGGGCTTGAATTACTTCAGCGGTATCATCCATGGATAACGTCGTCTGGGTTACATAGGCCAGCGTAGCCGGATTGTTCACGGTTAACTTCGCCACGTCTTCGACTTTCTCCACCAAGTACATGCAACCCCCCTGGCTGGCATCAAACTGCCCCATGGTGCCTTCCACTTCCGGATGGCCGGCATGGCCGATCAAAACGCATTCCTGACCGGCTTTACTAAAGCGTTCAATTTCCAGATGTACCTTGGTGACCAACGGACAGGTGGCATCGAATACTTTCAACCCACGTTGTTGCGCCTCCTGCTGTACTGCTTTCGAGACTCCATGAGCACTGAAAATCACCGTGGCATCATCCGGCACTTCATCCAGTTCCTCCACGAAGATCGCGCCCTTGTTCCTAAGGTCATCCACCACAAAGCGGTTATGCACCACTTCATGGCGCACATAGATTGGCGCCCCAAACAATTCCAGGGCGCGTTCGACGATTTCGATCGCCCGATCCACACCGGCACAAAAGCCACGAGGGTTTGCCAGAATAATTTGCATAACGACGTTCTTTAATTAGCTGAAATGGTTTACGGATTTCCCGGTGAGTCCTGGCCGGTCAGATTCAGGCCCGGTTTAATTTCCAGAATTTCCACATCAAAAATAATTTCATTACCGGCCAACGGATGGTTGAAATCCACCACCACTTCATCATCCTTGAGCTCCTGAATGGCGCCGGGCACTTCCTCGCCCGAAGGCGTAGTAAAGCTGATGATGAGACCGGCTTCAAGTTCCATCTCAGCCGGAAATTCACTGCGCGGCATGGTATGGATATTATCTTCATCCGGAAAACCAAAGGCATCACGCGGATCAATCGACAAACATTGTCGATCCCCTGGCTTCAAACCATAGAGCACCAGTTCCAGGCCTTCAATCAGTGTACCATCGCCCATGACGAACCGCAGCGGCTCGTCCTCATCCGTCGAATCCGCAACGGTGCCATCCGCCAGGCTGAGCGTGAAATGCATGAGCACTTCACTGCCGGGACCGATGGTCAGGGCCTCGATGTCGGCGGTCATTTTACTTGCCCTGAATTACTCATGGCCATCGCCCCGCGTGACAGCCGAATGACGTTTCATGCTCGAGCGTATGCTATCCACGATCAATATCGCCACGCCAACAAAAATGGCTGAATCCGCAATATTGAAGGCCGGCCAATGGCATTGCGCGACAGGAGTCAGTGCCTGCGAAAACAAGGGCAAGCACTGCTTTGCCGGGTAATAAAAATCCAGGAAATCCACCACATAGCCCAGCACGATACGATCGATGACATTGCCTAGTGCCCCACCCAGGATTAATGCCAGGCCGGCTGCCTGCAAGCGTTCCTGTGCAGAGAGTCGCCGCAACCAGGCGACGATGACGCCACTGACGATCAGCGCCAGCAGGCTAAACGCCCAGCGCTGCCAGCCGCCGGCAGAACTCAGAAAACTGAAGGCCGCGCCCTTGTTGTGCAACAGGGTAAATTGCAGCCACGGAATAAACTCGACCGACTGATACAGCTCCAGCCACTGACTCGCCAGGGTTTTACTAACCTGATCGAGTAGGACAACAACCGCAGACAACCATAACCATTTCAACATTGGATTCAATATCTATATTTAATTTAAGCAAGCGGTTAGCTGTTGCATCAGGCAAACCCGCGTGGTTCGCCATCCCCATCAACATTCTCAATACAACGCCCGCAGAGCTCCGGGTGCTTCGCATGGCTGCCGACATCTTCCCGATGATGCCAGCAGCGAATGCACTTGGCATACGATGACGCCGCGACCGCGACCCAGATCTCATCATTGGTCGATAAGGTATAGTGCTGGCCTTCCCTGGGCGGCGCCTCGGCCAGGTGAATGCGCGCATAGGAGGTAATCAGGGCAAAGCGTAACTCATCTTCCAGTTTTGCCAGCAGGTCATGGATCTCCCGCCCACAGTACAAATCCACTTCTGCATCCAGCCCCGAACCGATCCCCCCGGCAACACGCAAGGCTTCCAGTTCCTTGTTGACCGCATCGCGCACTTCAATCACCTGGTGCCAGAATGAAGTTTCCGTGTCAGCTTCGGTGTCATCACTATACATGGCAGGCAAGTCATACCAGGTGGCCAGTAAGACCGACTCTTCACGTTTGCCGGGCATGACTTGCCAGATGTCCTCGGCAGTAAAACTCAGGATCGGTGCCAGCCAGCGCGCCATGGCTTCCACCACGTGATACAGCGCCGTCTGGGCCGAACGCCGTGCATTGCTATTCTCTTGCGTGGTGTACTGGCGGTCCTTGATCACATCGAGATAGAAACTGCCCATCTCCACTGCACAGAAGTTATGCACCAGCTGATAAATGACATGAAACTCGTAGTTATCATAGGCGGCGATGATCTGTTGCTGCAGCCGCCGCGCATGCTCGATGACCCATTTATCCAGCGCCAACATCTTGTGCGTCAGCAAACTGTGCTCGGCCGGCTCAAAACCATGC
>JAHEIJ010000292.1 GCA_024639445.1 Gammaproteobacteria bacterium | reverse complement strand
AAACGCTGCTGGCGGAAACGGATACTCGCACACCTGAGTTGAACGCGGTGGCCGACGTGGTATTCACCAACTGGATCAATCGTCTGTCGGCTGGATCAAAATAGTACGGCTATCCATTCCGCCTATACAGACCCACTAACCTGAGGTGAGTTTCAACCCATGCTTGAATCACTCGGACCACTGCAATACGGCCTGGTTGTGCTGATATTAATCACGGCCTATACCTTTCGCGGCGTGACCAGGTTTGGCTCCGGCCTGATTGCGATCCCCTTACTGGTCCTGATACTCCCCATATCCATTGTAATACCGACGATGGTGTTGCTTGATTTCATCGCCTCGGTCAGCCATAGCATCAAGCACCGTGAAGTGGCCCAGTGGAAAGTCATTTATCCCTTGTTGCCTTTCACCGTGGTCGGCGTGTTGATTGCGTTATATATTTTCAAGACCGTCGATACTAACCTGTTGGTGAAATCGCTGGGGATATTCATCCTGCTGTTTGCACTCTATAGCCTCTTCTCGCCCACACCCCGTCGACAGGGTGGCACATTGTGGGCGATCCCTGCCGGGGTACTTGGTGGCATGGTCGGGACCCTGTTTGGTACCGGTGGACCGTTTTATGTCATTTATTTACAGCTCCGCCACCTGGATAAGGCCGCCTTCCGCGCCACCGTTGCCACCATTTTTATGATTGACGGTGGCATACGTGTCGCTGGCTTTACATTCTCCGGGTTTTTTATTCACGAAACCCTGCTGCTTGCTACCCTCGGCCTGCCCATCATGGGACTGGCCATGTATGTCGGTGGGCATATCCATACCAGCATCAGCCAGACCACCTTCCATCGCGCCATCGGTGTGCTGTTAC
The DNA here is from genome assembly GCA_024639445.1 of Gammaproteobacteria bacterium. GTDB lineage: Bacteria > Pseudomonadota > Gammaproteobacteria > UBA6429 > Thiohalophilaceae > JAHEIJ01. The sequence goes on along the minus strand of JAHEIJ010000292.1, from coordinate 2,441 downwards.
TAGTAAGTGGTGCTGCGTTATTGTTGAAATAGATTGGATAAAACGTCAACGGCATAGCTGACATTTACGAATGCATCATCAGGCCGATTCGGACTGGTTATTCTTAAATTAATATCAATTGAACCCACCGCCGATAGCGGACATATTTTGAATGCATGTATCCTAATTTGGCCAAAGCGGCCATTTTATGGCGATGTACACATTCGGATCCCTCTGAGAAGGTCTGTTACGAGTCCTCGGCTGAGCAGAATTTAAACGTTTTAGATCCCCGGATTTGGGATCTAATTTATTTTTAAAATATCTGAGTGATAGGGATAGATGTGTAAGAAATGCCCTACACAACTTCACTGGGTTGTGTTTTGCTGCCCCATAAGAGATGTAACAGCATGGCAATAATCGAACCAATAATGGCATAGGCCATATCTTTTTGTACGTCCCAGATGTCCCCCTGGGTGATGGCCTCTGAACAAACCTCGTCCGGTTGTTTGCAAAACACCGCCATGGTGATCCACTCCAGGATTTCATACCAGGCGCCAACACCAGTGATGAATAAAAATGCGATCAGGTAGCTTAATTTTCTGGAAACACCCTGATGGTAAAAGATTTCGAAAAACGGCACGAACACCATCAAGCCGAACAGAAAATGGATCACCTGGTCGTAGTAGTTTCGTTCCCAGTCGAACCAGCCTGAAAACCAGGTGAAATAAGCCATGTTGTTGTAGGTCATGTGTGCACCAAACAGATGCAAGATGACAAATACTGTCAGACTGAGGTAGGTCCAGTTGTTAAAGCTGTAATGTCTATCGAGCCAAAGCACCACGGGGAATACCGTGACGACCAGAATGTTTTCCAGTACCCAGATTCCGGGATCAACAGGGTTGATGGCCAGCGCAACCCAGAACAGAAAAAAGATGACCACCAGGGTTTTTTTGAACATGGCGTATACGGCTTTTAGTCGTTTGTTGAAATGCCAAACAAATAATGCAAAAACCCGGGCCAAAGCGCAATTTTTAATATAGGCATTTGTGGATATGAGAACAACTCCTGCTCCTGAAAACGGAATATAGGGTCAGAACGCAATTGTTGTTAATGTTAGAGAGTATTGCGCTCTGTCCCTATTTTCACCATTGGCATGACTTGTATGATAACTTGCTGTGATAGCAACCTGGATTCCGGCATACACTGGAAATTGCTCCTGCATTTCCAGTACTTCCGCCATCCCTGGCGGTCGCGCCGGAATGACGGGGACTGGATGACGTGTTCTGGCCTAACGCGGACAATTTATTCTCTCGTAATGTAGCCACATTTTGGCTTAATGCCTGGTTGACCAACGCCCACTCAAAAAAAAGGGCGCCTACACGGCGCCCGAATCTAACCTAAGGGGAGAGTTCACATGAAATGTGACGGGTTGCAGGAATATCCCCTGCCACCCTGTAAATCATAAGACCAAACCCCACCCATAAAGTTCAGCCCTGGGCTATTTAGCCCATCTATTTCAGAACATTCGCAGATAACCATATGTTTTAAGGACAATTTTTTTCAAATTTCAAGGTAATTTCTTTGATCTTGGTCATTTTTTGACCTATACATTAGAATAAACCATTAATACCTTTTTAGCATACAGAATGCAGGACTTATGAGTAGACATCGCGAGGGCGAATTAGGTGCGGTACCCTTCCGCAGCGGACGTTTCTTCTATATTGACAGTAAATGGTACTTTTCCTGTCGTGAGGGGAAGGAAGTCGGTCCATTCCCCAGTAAGCAAGCGGCCGAAATGGCGTTGGCTGAATATATCGATAACAGGCAGTGTATCGAGGATCCACACCATGAGGATTCTCCCGCTCCGTCCTATCATCCGCCGGCCATCCCGTAATTCATCTTCGAACAAACCCGCAGCTTCCCGGGCTATTCACGACTAAGTGAATCAGTCCAGCCAGGGACTATTCCTCGTGAATCATCCAGCAATCCAGAAACATTTCCTTGTTCAGGGATTCAAGCTGGGTGTTATTGCTAATTTCCAGTTTATCGCTGACCTCACTGGACGAGGTAAACATTTCCAGTGTTTCAATCTCATTGATCTTATCGTTGAGTGTTTCAACCGTGACAATCAGGTTGTTCAATAACGCCTCGTTCTTTGAACGAACTTTGATGGTTAAACAATAGGTGCTCATTCTCATTTCCTTTTGTTAAAACGGGTTGTGTTCCTGGTTACCCTCGAATATCTCGGGCTGCTCTGGTTGTGGATTCACTTCAATGGCAGTGACGATGTAACGTTGACTGCCACCGGGAACGATGGATTCGAAGGGATAACAGGTGATCAGGCTCAAACGGGACGTTAGCGGTTCGCTCTCAATCCACGCATCAGCGGCATCAGCAATGCTTGCCTGTTCGACCCGGTACACCTTTTGCTGGCCTTGTGGAGTATCCACAACAACCCGATC
>JAHEIJ010000053.1 GCA_024639445.1 Gammaproteobacteria bacterium | reverse complement strand
GGCTTCCAACATACGGCTTACCTGGCGCGCGGTTGAAGCAGCGAAGATTCGTTCGCCTTCAATGACGCCATCAGTACGCAGGAAGCTAACAGGTTTCAAGACCCCATTCGTTGCCAGCACGCTGTAGGCGCGTGTCAGTTGTAATGGCGTTACTGACAAGCCATAACCGTAAGCCAGGGTGGCTTTTTCAATGTCCCGCCAGTGACGCGCATGGGACAGTAAGCCCCCGGCCTCACCGGGAAAGCCACTGTCTGTCGCATTTCCAAACCCCAGCCGCGCATGAACTTTCCACAAAGTCTCATCGGGTAAGGCGAGCGCAATTTTACTGGCTCCCACGTTGCTGGATTTTTGAATGACCTTGGCAAGACTGATTTGACCGTAGTTTCGGCTGTCACGGACCACCGCCTTGCCAAGACGAAGCCGCCCTGGCGTGGTATCCACCAGGCTGGAGGCTCGAAACCGTCCGCTTTCCAGCGCCGCCACCACGGTGAAGGGTTTCACCGTAGAGCCCGGTTCCAACAGATCCGTCACCGCGCGATTGCGGGTCTGGCTACCCTTGAACTGATCGCGGTTGTTCGGGTTATAAGAGGGTTGGTTGACCATGGCCAGCACTTCACCGCTCTGGACATCCAGAATCACGGCCGAACCGGAGCGTGCCTTGTGCTGCAGAACCGCGCGTTTCAACTCCCGATAGGCCAGATACTGCAAGCGTCGATCGAGACTCAAGGTCAAGTCACGTCCGGGTACCGGCTTACGTATTTGCTCCACATGGCGCACGACTCGCCCCAGGCGATCCTTGAGCACCCGCTGACTGCCCGGAATACCTTTTAACCAGTGGTCGTAGGCCAGTTCCAGTCCTTCCTGACCTCGGTCATCCACATTACTGAAGCCGAGCACATGCGCGATCACTTCACCTGCCGGGTAATAACGGTGGTATTCACGCTGCAGGTTGACGCCGGGTAATTCCAGCGCCATGACTCGCTTGGCCAGGCCCGGGCTGATATGACGTTTCAGATAAACAAATTCCTTATCCTCACGTTGTAATACGGTACGTTGAATATGGGCGAGATCCAGCTTTAACAATTTCGCCAGTTTCGGCCATTCACTCTGAACACGACTAAACGCTGCCGGTTGAACCCAAACGGAGTCCACCGGTGTACTAATCGCCAGGGGTTCACCATGGCGATCCACGATCATGCCACGATGGGCAGGAATGGGAACAACCCGTAAATAGCGGGCATCACCCTGATCCTGCAGAAAATCCTTATGGAAGACATGCAGATCAACCACACGCCATATCAACATCAAGGTCGCGCAGCTAACCGCAACATAAACTATGCTGAGGCGAAAGCGTGAAGCCGGTTTGTGTAAATGCTGTCTCATGGTCGAACAATTACTACCTGATCAAAATCCACATTCGTCATACGCAGCTGTTGCCGCGCAACCTGTTCAATTCGTCCATTAGTGGCCCAGGTACTGAGTTCCAATTGCAATTGACCCCATTCCACGTTCATCGCATCACGCTGTTGCTGTAATTCATTGAGCTGCACAAACAATTTGCGACTCTGATGTTTGGCGTAGACCACCCCCAGCGCACTGCTCAGTACCACTGGCATCAGCACAGCAATAATGACCATACCCTTCACTCCGCATCTCCACCCAGCCGTTCGGCCACTCGCATGATGGCGCTACGCGCCCGCGGGTTTGTGCTGACTTCCTCCTCACTCGGGCGTACCGGTTTACCGACAGCGCGCAGCCGTGGATGAAGCTGGAATTGTGTCACCGGCAGATCCGGCGGATAACTGTCACCTTTTTCCTGCTCACGAATAAAACGCTTTATCATTCGGTCCTCGAGAGAATGAAAGCTGATCACTACCAACCGGCCGCCAGGCTTAAGCACATCCAGCACTTTGTCCAAACAATCCTTCAGGTCATCCAATTCCTTATTTATGTAGATGCGGATTGCCTGAAAACTGCGGGTGGCGGGATCCTTGCCAGGTTCACGCGTGGGTACAGCAGCCGCCACAATGGCCGCTAATTGACCCGTGGTTGCAATGGGGTGTGCTTCGCGCGCATTCACAATGGCGCGCGCAATTCGCTTGGCAAACCGCTCTTCACCAAACTCCTTTAACACCCGCACAATGTCCTGCTCCCGCGCTGTTGCCAACCAATCGGCAGCTGACTGCCCATGGGTCGGATCCATACGCATGTCAAGCGGGCCTTGCTGTTGAAAACTAAAGCCTCGAGCCGCGTCATCCAGCTGAGGAGAAGAAACCCCGAGATCCAGCAGGATGCCATCGACCTGACCCAACCAGCCCATTGTGATGACTTCCTGCTTGAGGTTGGCAAACGAGGCCTGGCGGATAGTGAAACGGCTATCACCACTGAAGCGATGCTCGGCTTCGGCAATGGCAGCGGGATCTTTATCCAGCGCCAACAGATGACCTTTCTGGCTAAGGTGTGAGAGCACTGCACCGCAGTGACCCCCACGACCATAAGTGCCATCCACGTAATTACCGTTAGCCTTGATATTCAAGCCTTGCAATGCTTCCTCCAGTAAGACCGGACGGTGTGTTTCCACCCTGCTCACAAAGACAGGGATTCCAACTCTGCTGACAGTTCTGAATCCTCGGCTCCTGCCGCCAGCCAGGATTCCCGTTGCTCCTGCCAGACCTCCTCATCCCAGATCTCAAATTTCTTGCCCTGACCTGTGAGGGCAATGCGTTTATCCAGATGGGCAAATTCCCGTAAAGGCGGCGGCAGCAGGATACGGCTATTGCTGTCCAGTTCCACCTCGGTCGCATGCCCAATCAACAAACGCTGCAAACGCCTGGCACGCGGATCGAGATTACCCAGGCGCACTAATTTGCGTTCGATGTCTTCCCATTCGGGCAGGGGATATAACAGCAGGCAGGGATCACTGAGATCGACGGTGACCACTAACTGACCATTAGATTGCGCCAACAGGCGATCGCGATACTTGCTCGGCATCGCCATGCGACCTTTGGCATCCAGATTGAGCGAATTTACGCCTCGGAACACTTACTGGACCCCCCTCCAAGTTGTCCCATTAATCCCCACTATGATCCACTTTTGTACACTATAGGAAGCCATGCCACTACAAGTCAAGCAAATCAGCTCACAAAAATAGGAATTCTTTCTTTAATGACAGGCACTTAGCTGTGACTTATAAGGGTGGATCAGAAGCTGGGACGGGAATTTTGCAGGATCGGGAATCTAATAAAAACAATAAGTTAAAAATGTTACCTAAAGTAGAACAAGAGGTATAATTGGTGGGTTTTTCACCAAAGTTGGCGCCAATCACCGCGAACTGAAAGGTGGGAGTTGGCCGATAAGCCGGGTTCTGTCGTGGACAGCCATTCATCTGGGATGTGTGTCGCCACACACCTCAAGCGACCTACCCGGGAACCATGCGGGCCGCACGTTGTTCCCCTATTTGGTCTTGCTCCGGGTGGGGTTTACCCTGCCACCGGTGTTACCACCGGCGCGGTGCGCTCTTACCGCACCATTTCACCCTTACCGGTCCCGAAAGACCTTGGCGGTATATTTTCTGTGGCACTTTCCGTAGACTTGCGCCCCCCAGGTGTTACCTGGCACCCTGCCCTGTGGAGCCCGGACTTTCCTCCCCGCCGAAAAACGACGAAGCGACTGCCTGGCCAACTCCCGTTACTATTTTACTCGGACCGCATCACCTGGAACTAGTTTCTTTTTATGGCTTGCTGATATAGCAGGTTCTTTTTGACCCCGGTAACTTCCGCAGTCAGCGCTGCCGCCTGTTTGACGGGCAAGTCCCGCAACAGAATGTTCAGCACACGTTCAGTTTCGGGATCGATCCCGCTACGCTCAACCGGATTGGTACCGTGTACCAGCAGCACTATTTCGCCCTTTTGCTGGTTCTGATCATCATTGACCTGCTGATAAATCTCTTCCAGGCTGCCGCGTAAAAAGGTTTCAAAAGTCTTGGTTATTTCCCGCGCGATAACGGCCTGACGATCGGCACCAAAAATACGCTGCATATCCACAAGCGTGGCGAGGATACGATGCGGTGCTTCAAAAAATACCAGCGTTACCGTCACCTGTTGTAAAGCCTCCAACCGGCGACAACGTGCCGCGGCCTTACTCGGCAGGAACCCCTCAAAACAAAACCGATCGGTCGGTAAACCGGCGGCCGAAAGCGCGGCCATAATCGCACTTGGTCCCGGAACCGGTATCACCCGTATACCAAGCGCAGTGGCTTCGCGAACCAGGTGATAACCGGGATCGCTTAATAACGGTGTTCCCGCATCCGACACCAGCGCAATACTCTCTCCCTGCTGCATACGTGCCAGCAAAGCAGCGGTAACTTTGCGCTCATTGTGTTCATGCAAGGCCAGACAGCCGGTGTTGATCTCAAATTGTTGAAGTAACCGTTGGGTATGGCGAGTGTCTTCAGCCGCGATCACCGTCACGCCTTGCAAAACTTCAATGGCACGATGTGACATATCACCCAGATTCCCTATCGGGGTTGCGACAACATATAAGGCACCCTTTTCCAATATCACGTTATAATCCCAATCGCCTGGAAAATTGACTGCCATAGAGTGTACACAAGACCATGATTCGACGTTTGAGTTTTCTATTCCTGCTGGCCGGCCTTGTGCTGCTGGCCGGCTGTGCCACCGGACCTACACAAATCGCTGATAACAAAGCAGAAGCAGAACGACAATTTGCGCTTGGTGACTACCAGCAAGCCGCGCAAAGCTTTGTTGCCCTGTCTCAACAGGCCGATATCAATCAGCGCACCCTGCTCCTTTTGCGAGCCAGTGCGGCTTTTGCTCGCGCGGATAACCTGTACCAGGCCCGTCAAATCCTTAAATCGATCCAAGTGAATACTCGAAATCCTACTCAGGTACTGTTGTCGCAACTGGTCGAATCTCATATTGCCTTGATGGAACGTCGTCCCGGTGATGTTTTACTCAATTTGAGCAGCAAGCCATCCCCCTCCATCGACCCGGCTTACCTCGCTGATTACCACCGTGTGCGGGCGGATGCCTATACCGTGTTGGGCAATCGCCTGGAAACAGCACGCGAACTGGTGCGGCGCGAAAAATATCTCACTGATCCAATACTGGTTGAGGCTAACCAGAAGGCAATCTGGCAAGCTTTGGCCATGTTATCGGAACGCGCTCTGCAACAATTAAGATCAGACCCGCCACCGGATGTCTTGAGTGGCTGGATGCAACTGGTACAAATCACCAAAGCGTACCAGCTACATCCCAAGAGTCTGAATGAGGCAGTGAGTCGTTGGCGACAGGCATACCCAAATCATCCGGTACAAACTGAGTTACTGACTGATCTCATGAGTCGTCGCCAGGAAGATATTGTCACACCGAATAATATTGCGCTGTTGTTACCCTTAAGCGGCAAATTTGCCAAGGCGGCGGAAGCAGTGCAGGACGGGGTTTTGGCCGCTTATTATTCTCGTACTCCAAAAACGGCCCAGACGATTCAAATCTATGACACCAACAATGGGGAAGACATTCTGGCGAATTACAAACGGGCGGTAAATGATGGCGCCCAGTTTATCATTGGACCGTTGGACAAAGCCCGAATCGAAAAGCTGGCCGAGAATGATGACGTATCGGTCCCGACCCTGGCACTCAACTATGTTGAACGTGAGGATGTACCAATTAATCTGTTCCAGTTCGGCTTATCACCAGAAGAAGAAGCTCATCAGGTGGCGGAACGCACCTGGTTGGACGGCCACGTAAACGCAGCAGTGTTAGTCCCGATTGGCCCCTGGGGTGAGCGTGTTTCCAAGGCATTTAATACCCGTTGGAAAGAAATCGGCGGCCGAGTGGTTGAACAACAACCCTACAATGCCGCACGCAATGATTATTCAAATCCAATCCGAATGTTGTTGAACATTGATGAAAGTCGTCGTCGCTATCGCAGTATTGCAAACTTGTTGAAGCAGGATCTGAAGTACACACCTCGCCGACGCCAGGATATCGATTTCATCTTTCTCGCTGCCTACCCTCGCCAGGCTCGCCAGATCCGGCCGCAGTTAAAATTTTATCATGCGTCCGACCTGCCCGTTTATGCCACATCCCATGTATTTACCGGTAATCTGAATCCGGAGCGGGATCGTGATATGGATGGTTTGATGTTTGGTGATATGCCGTGGGTACTTACCGGGAACACCTCCCACCGCGGTCTGCGAAACGAAATTGAACCGTATATATCCAAGGCGGGGAATCGCCTGCAGCGTCTCTATGCCTTGGGGATTGATAGTTACAATATTATCGCCGCCTTGTCCCCACTAAAAAAATATCCCTATCAGCGCTATGATGGTGAAACCGGTAGCCTCAGTCTGGATGCTAGGCAACGCCTGCAGCGCCAACTCACCTGGGTGCGTTTCCGTAGCGGTCGTCCGATATCCCTGGATGAGTCAGTACAATAAATTTGGTGAGTAAAAAACCAACCAGCTTGCAGGTCGGCAATACGGCCGAAACGCTGGCCTGTGATTATCTGCAACAACAGGGTCTTGAATTACTTACACGAAACTATCGTGCCCCTTTTGGTGAGCTGGATCTGATCATGCAGGATCATGACCACATGGTTTTTGTGGAAGTCCGCTTCCGACGACATCTCCGCTATGGCAGTGGCGCTGACAGCGTTACTACCGTCAAACAGGACAAACTCATAAAAACCGCCTTATACTATCTACAGCAACATCCCAAACAGGCGAAATATCCCGCACGTTTCGACGTGATTTCAATATCCACTGTGGATGGTCAAACGGATGTTGAATGGATTAAAGATGCCTTTCAGGCAGAGGGTTAAGCGTGAGTATTCAGGATCAGATCATAGAGTTGTTTGACGCCAGCATTGAAACCAAGCAAGCCGCAAAGGAGCTGTTGGCCGCACCTATTGCCCTGGCCGTTGAACGTATGACAGCAGCTTTTAAAGCGGGCAACAAAATTCTCAGTTGTGGCAACGGGGGCTCCGCGGCCGATGCCCAACATTTCTCCGCTGAGCTGGTGTGTCGGTTTGAACGGGAGCGTCCCGGCCTGCCGGCGGTTGCGTTGACCACCGATAGTTCCGCCCTGACTGCCATTTCCAACGACTATCACTATGATGAAGTTTTTGCCAAACAAGTGAACGCCCTGGGTCAGTCGGGTGATGTGTTACTTGCGATCTCAACCAGCGGTAATTCCGCCAACGTGGTGCGGGCGATTGAATCTGCCCATGAGAAAGGTATAACCGTCGTCGCTTTGACGGGTCGGGATGGGGGTAACATTGCCAATCTGCTGCAGGATAACGATGTTGAGATTCGCGTCCCGTCAAACTCCACCGCGCGCGTCCAGGAAGTCCATCTACTGACGATTCATTGTCTGTGTCATCAAATTGATGAAGTTCTGTTTGGCTGAAATGAGTTGGGTGATGTGAAACCTTCATCTTCACTTCCCCAGGACGCTCTGAATGCATTACGGGATCAGCTTGGAGACAAGCAGATCCTCACCGAAGAAACGGAGCGTTGGAGTTACGGTTATGATAATAGCCGCCGCCAGAGCCTGCCTGATGCTGTGGTCTTTCCACACAGCCATGAAGATGTCGTCGCTATCGTCAGAACCTGTAACGACTATCAAATTCCCCTGGTCGCCCGTGGGCGTGGCACCGGCACCACCGGGGCGACCGTACCGCTTAATGGCGGACTGGTGTTATCCACCGAGCGCATGAATAAAGTGATCAGTACCGAGCCGGCCAATCGCACTATGATTGTCGAACCTGGAGTGCTTAATCAGACCGTACAGGATCTAGCCAGGCAGCACGGTTACTTCTGGCCACCCGACCCCACCAGTGCCGCTTACTGCACCATTGGCGGTAATCTGGCCTACAATTCGGCTGGCCCACGCGCGGTGAAATACGGCACGCCAAGGGAAAACGTGTTGGGTCTACACGCCGTCACGGGCAAGGGGGAAACAATCCGCACCGGTGTGTTTACCTCAAAAGGCGTTGTCGGTTACGACTTGACGCGCCTGTTAATTGGTTCCGAAGGCACGCTGGCGATCATTACCGAGGCCACCCTTAAACTCACACCCCTGGCCGAATCCAAACGCACCATCCAGGCTATCTATCGGGACATCGAGTCGGCTGCCGAGGCAGTCAGCGCCATCATGGCACAACCCCTGACGCCATGTGCGCTGGAATTTATCGATGGTCGGGCGATTGAAATGATCCGCAGTTACTCCGATGCGGAATTACCGCAACAGGCCGGTGCACTGTTGATGATTGAAGCTGACGGTCCGGCCTCACAACTGGATTATGCGGTGGAGATACTGAGTAAAGCGGCGACGAATAACGGATTACTGCAAATCAACTCGGCAAACACTCCAGAAGAGATTGCGGCCTTATGGGCAACACGCAAGGCCCTGTCGCCGGCGCTGCGTAATGTGGCACCCAAAAAAATCAATGAAGACGTGGTAGTCCCCGTCTCCAATATTCCGGCCTTGATTCGAGGCCTGGAACAGTTGTCACAGCAATACGCCATCCCCATTATCAATTTTGGCCATGCAGGTAACGGTAATATCCATGTCAATCTACTGATTGATCCGGATGATAGCGAGCAAATGCAAAACGCTTCGCACTGCCTGGATGCCGTTTTTTCCCTGGTGCTGAGTTTGAATGGCACTTTGTCGGGAGAGCATGGTGTTGGCCTGGAGAAACGGGATTTCGTCGACCGCGAGATCGATCCTGTCACTTTGGAATTGATGCGCCGGATTAAACAGCAATTTGATCCGCGGGGGATATTGAACCCGGGAAAAATGTTTCCACCGATTGATACGTCCCGGAATGATTTACAGAAATGAAATGTCTGCTGACAATTTAACTCAGCTTTGCCAAAACTGATTCATATATATCCACATCTTCTCTTGTATGGCAGGCAGCAATGATTCGTTCAAATTTGCTCTCATACTCTTTCATCACCGCCAGAGCCGTTCGCGCCGCCATCTCCTTGGGATAGGCATAGACACCGGTGCTGATAGCCGGGAAAGCAATGCTCTTGATGTCGTGTTGCAATGCGAGGATGAATGAGTTCCGGTAGGCACTATCCAATAACGCAGCCTCGCCTCGTTCGCCGCCGTACCATACGGGCCCGACCGTGCTGATCACATATTTTGCTGGCAACTTGAAACCAGGAGAAAGCCGCGCTTCACCGGTTGGACAGCCACCGTGGGTTTGATTGTATTGCTTGAGCTCAGGCCCGGCAGCGCGATGAATGGCACCATCCACTCCGCCGCCGCCGAGCAGAGAATGGTTGGCTGCGTTAACAATGGCATCAACCGGTAAGGTGGTAATATCGGCTTGCAGGATTTCAATCATAATCCTGGATCTACTCTCCGCTTGTAGTGCGGTTCACTTAACTAGTTTCAGGTTGGGACGACCTGAATTATCGGGCTCGGAACCAGGCGGGGGGCTCTCACCATCGGATTCATTGAATACCATGCCTTGACCATTTTCTTTCGCGTAAATGGCCAGCACAGAGGAAACGGGGAAACTCACATTCATGGCCTTGCCGCTAAAGCGGGCATTAAAAGCAATATAATCATTTGCCATTTCCAGATCATTAACGGCAACGGGCCCAAGATTCAGAACAATCTTGCCATTCTCGACAAATTGCTGGGGCACATGGGAGGCATCATTCTCCGCATTCACCAGTACATAGGGCGTCAATTCATTGTCCACTATCCATTCATAAATGGCGCGTACAAGATAGGGCTGGCTGGGAGTCATTGACATGCTGGTAAGTGCTTCCGATGGATTTTCTTAGTCTTTCATCTCCCGTTCGCCTTCGGTAAGGCTTTGTTTGAATGATTCCCGATCAAACATACGCTCGGCATAATTAATTAGAGGCTTGGCCGAAGGTGGTAGTTCAATGCCATAGTACGGCAAGCGCCACAGCAAAGGCGCAATCGCGCAATCCATCAGCGAAAACTCATCACTCATGAAATAGGGTTTCTGCTCAAAGATTGGAGAGACGCCCGTCAGGCTATCACGTAATTCCTTGCGTACAGTGTCACTGGCTTTGGTCTTGTCTCTAAGTTGTTTGGCAAGCGCGTACCAGTCTCGCTCAATCCGATAAAGCATAAGACGCAACTGGGCACGTGATACCGGATCAACTGGCATGAGTGGTGGATGGGGAAAGCGTTCATCCAGGTATTCCATGATAACAGTAGATTCATACAACACCAGGTCCCTGTCCACCAGGGTCGGCACTTCATTATAGGGATTCAGATCCTTCAAATCATCAGGGGTATCTTGTAGATTAACGTCATGCAATTCATAGTTAATCCCTTTTTCCGCCAATACAATACGCACCCTGTGGCAATAGGGACAGGTATCCCCAGAAAACAGGGTCATCGCTAATCGTCGATTGGCAAGCTGTGCCATGGTTATACTCCGTGGATAAAGCCTTACACACAAACAAGGGGGATACTGAGATCCCCCTTAAAATTAAAAGTTCTGGTCGTACAGAAATTCAGCTATGAACATGAAACGGTTCAGTGTATGTCCTTCCAGAATTCCTTCTTCATGGCATACGAGACCACAAACAACAATGCCAGGAACAATAGTACCCAAACGCCAATACTGTAGCGGCTTAATTTAGCGGGTTCGCCCA
>JAHEIJ010000291.1 GCA_024639445.1 Gammaproteobacteria bacterium | reverse complement strand
TATGCCAGGGTAAAGAATAATGGCAAGAGCCCCGGTAACAGGAGTGATGAAATTGTAATGAACGATGTTCCGGGTGGCTCATTCATAATGGGCAGTAATGATGGAAATATTAATGAGAAACCTGCTCATACTGTTTATATACAACCATTCATGATTGGCCAAACAGAAATAACTCAGGCGCAATGGAGAAATGTAATGGGCAGGAACCCAAGTTATTTTAAGGATTGTGATAATTGCCCTGTGGAAAATATAAGCTGGGTAGAAGTTCAATTATTCATTATTAAACTAAATCGTAAAATGGGGCTTAAATTTCGTTTGCCTACTGAAGCAGAGTGGGAATATGCCTGCCGTTATGGTTCAAATGGTGGAGAATATTGTGGCGGAAAATGGGAAGGAGCCAGTTGCGTGACAAATCACGAAAAGACCCAACCAGTGGGATCACTAATTCCGAATGCACTAGGGTTGTATGATATGTGCGGTAATGTGTGGGAATGGGTTCAGGATTGCTATACTGAATCTTATAGTGGCGCACCGACCAATGGGAATGCATGGATAGATGGTAACTGTGATCGCCGAATTGTACGCGGCAAAGCATGGGACAGTAAAGTACAGATAAATGCTTCAACTTATCGTTACTGGTGGGGAAATAATCGGTACTACCAAAATACAGGTTTTCGCCTTGCATTAGACTAATTTGAATTTGCCGGCACAAAATACTAAGTTTGTATATTTATGATAAGAAACATATTTGGAGCTGGTGCAATAGTTAATGATGTCTACTCTACGAATAATATGGAGATTAATTTGATGAGAACAGCCGCTTTAATCATTTGTTTATTCGGGATAAACACCATTGTTTCTGCCAGTTTATGTTCAATAGAATATGGTGATGATTGGGTTAAGCAATATAATTCATGTCCTACAAGTCCAACAGCCGCATACAATGCTATTGTGCAGTTATATGCCAGGGGAAATAAAGACCAGGCGAAAAGACTTCTTATTGATAACCTGGATAAATTTGATTCATTTGACCCCCTTGAGCAGCTTTCTAAAGAAATGTCACGCTGGTCAAATGACCCCTATATGTTAATTTCAAAGCTTACAGAATCCAGTCTAAATACATGGGTGGATAATCTCCCGCCGCCAGCTGCGTTTGATGGTGAACTGCCAAAAAGGGAGGAAATGCCACCTTTACCTGAGTTAGTTAAAGATGAATTTGAAACAACTGATCAATTCAAAACCAGAGTGGCAAATGCAAAACTCAAACGTCAAAAGATACGCGACCTGATTGAAGCAAGATATCAGTCGTCTGTGAAAAACTATAATAACCAGGTGTCGCAATATAATCGAAAGCTTGAGAAGGATAAACGTGAAAGGCCAAAAAAGATATTGGCAAAGCAGAATGAGCTATTGGCAGGGAATATTAAGCTTGTTTTGGGTGAGCCTATGTTAAAGGAGCTGAGTTATAACGCTGACGAAGGAGTGTTCTTTGCCCGACTAATATCCTCGCATGGTAACTTTGATCTGCCTATTAAGTTTTCTGTCCCATTAAGCAAAGCCAGATCATTAAAGCAGGAGTCGGCCCAAATAACTCCAGAAGTTGAGTTTACAGTCGAAAACAACAGGCTTAATGTGAAGAATATCAGCATCCCCCACAAGAATTACCCTTATCAAGCCGAGCTAACATCACACGTTAATACCAGCTTAGTCCTAACTGCACAACTGGATGACACACAACTTAAAACAGCATATACAAATTTGAATACAATCAAGCCACAAAAAGCATCTGTGACTGATGATAATGCATTTTTTAATACAGCCTTATCACTAGTGGCCGACCCGGAATTGGCATTATTAAAACAACAGCAAGCAGAACTGGAAAGAAAGCAGGAGGAGGTTAAGCAACAGAAGGCGCTAGAAAATGAAAGAGAACGTCTTAAACAGATAATCACGCATCAACAACAAGCACTTGCCAGTTTGGGAGGGGGGCTGGCTACTCAGTATAAAGGCTTATTACCTGTTATCGATTGGTCATTCGATCCTGGGTATAGTAACAAGAATACAGTGATGGTGATTATAGGTAATCGAAATTACAGAAAAGGGGTACCATTAGTACATTATGCTCACAATGATGCCAAAGCAATGCGTGAATTTGCCCGACAAGGCCTGGGCCTAAATCCTGAGGATATTATTTATGAAGAAGATGCAACCAAGGGTGTTATGGAAGGTGTATTTAAATCTACTCTTCCTAGTCTTGTAAGATCTGGTAAAACAAATGTAATTGTGTACTTTTCCGGCCATGGTATGGCATCTAATAATGACGCCAGCCTATTACCTGTAGATTCGCGTCCTAATACAGCATCTGTAACAGGTTATTCCCGCAACGCTCTAATGACACAGCTTGGTAACCTGGGCGTCAATACAGTTGTTATCCTGGATGCTTGTTATACGGGCACCAGCAAGGATGGCATGCCACTACTTGCTGCAAAACCGGTATTTAAATCACCAAAACAGGCATGGATTCCCAAGAATGTAACCTTAATATCGGCCGCCAGTGCCGATCAAATAGCGTGGATGTATGACAGTAAAGGCCTAAGTTTGATGACTTATTATTTACTAAAAGGTGTTCAAGGCGAGGCGGATAAAAATCGTAATGGTGAAGTCGATAGTCATGAATTGTCGTCATATCTTAAAACAACGGTGAATCGTGCGGCCTTGGCGTTGCATGAACAGCAGCAACATCCTGAAGTTCTGGGTATGAGCCAGATTCTAGTTAGTAGATTATAAAACATAAAGTGTACTGGTGGACTACCCTTGTTAGCCTACTTGATTAGATGTAAATCCGGGTAAAGTGGATGGAATATTCAAGTAGTCTAAAATAAACCTCAGGATTATCGCAAATCGGATACAAAGGTACAGGATTTAAATAATGGGAGATTTTCGGAATATAGCAAAAACTCTTTTGCTGGTAATTTCATTATTGTGCGCAATCATACAACCTGTCCTGGGTTACGCATCTATGGGTGATGAGAAATCAATCGAGGGATTAATCGAATCATACGGCAAAGATAATATTGTTAAAGTCATTCTGGAAAAAAGAGACTGGAAAGTAACAATCCAGAAGAACAAGTCTTTTGCTGATGCCTATGGTAAACCTGATCTCTCATTAATCACTCCAAAAAGTGTCGCCTATGATCTAAAAATATTAAAAATGAGCATAAATGAACTTACCTATGCGCTAGAAGAACTGCAAATGCAGCAGGAGATACAGAACGAGGAGAATGACAAAGCTGCCCCCGTTCCGACT
>JAHEIJ010000290.1 GCA_024639445.1 Gammaproteobacteria bacterium | reverse complement strand
GCAAGAGTTCCTGCAAAAAGATGTGTCTTTCTGGACAGGCTGCGCTGCCTGAGACGACGCGATCCGGCGCGGAGCCTGTTAGAGAACAGTTAGAAGAATAATCATGGACACCCACGTTTGCAAATAATCATGGACACCCATAAATAAATTGCCTATTCTGCTACAGCCTAGACTCAGTAAAGGGCTCTGACCCCTATTCTGATTTCTCTAATGCTTTAAAAATAATTATGCAGCTGAATAAACAATTCACTAATATTTTGTAGATCATTTTGCGGTATACCTTCATTATCTCTGTAGCCGATACTCAGCTGCGTGAACTGAATCGGGAAATACTCCCAGACAAGGCTCCATCGCGTGCGCTCATTTTCATTGATATTTTTATCTGGATCCAGAAACTCATAAGTTAATTTGATATTTGTCCCTTTCCATAAGCCCGCATTAGCTTCTACGATGCCAGCGATTTGCTTCAATTGATCGCCTGTAGGCACATCATCTACAATGTAGTCCCATTCCATTAACCAGTGTATCTTTCCAGTACGTAAACCCCCAAACAACGCTGCCATTGTTCGATCCTGATCTTCGACATCGTTGTAGTTATAGCTCGCACCCAGGCGCCAGTTATCTTCCATATAACCTGCACTTAAACTGTACTGTTTCCCGGTATCTGTTTCATTGCCACCCGCAGTACCATTAGTGATGGCAAGATTCACGGTAATACGATCGTAGTCGACACCTACTTCAACACCATCATCAGGCGTATTGTAATTAATACCTGATACCTGCCTCACGAAGGCCGTATCGTCCTCCAGCCGTAAGCCAAAAGGCAAAAACATTCTTCCTGCCTTGGCATACAAGGTTTTATCGCGAAACCAGAACAGGCCATAGGCCTCGCGGTTTGATGTTCCACCCGGGCCAAGACGCTGATCAACATAAAACGTAAGCTGATCAGGCAGTAACTGAACCTCAAGGTAAAGAAGCACCTCCTCTGTTTCGAAAACAAACGTACTGTCCTGGTTAGGTATACTATTTGAAACGGCATTAACCCTCAGGTCACCTCCAATCGAGACATAATCATTCAGTTTGGGTCCTTGCCATATCTCAGTAACATCAGCCCGGGTTAACGTAGTCATGCCATATATAGAACCAAATTCATTACGCTTGCCGCCTCCGGTAGGATTAACGTGACAGCCGCTGCACTTGAGACCCATATGCACAGCCATATAGGGTTCTGCATACACATCATAGCCTGCAGTCATGAAGCCTGTAGCCAGGAACAGACGAAACAGAAGTGAGCTGATTCTGATTGGCCATTTCAAGCGATCTGATATTGTTGCTGCAATAGCCATGAATCACTCCGTAACAGTAATGTTTGTACTAACCTGGGTGAAGGCGCCACTACTTTCAGTCACAGTAACGCTAATTGATGCGGCACCTGCAACACTTCCACGCATTAACCAGCTAACAGAAGTACTTTCCCCCGGATTCAATGCCGGCAACGACTGACTCACTAAACCATCGCGAAGAATCAGGTTGTCCGCAGTTGCCCAGCCAAGAGTAACAGTTGCGTCATTTGCGATATCAACACCTGTATTTTCGATTGACACTGATACCGGGAACTCATCACCTGATACCACACTGGCCTGCACAGTCATTGTGGGCGCAAGCACTGCAACAGCTGGTGGACCACCTGGCGACCCATCTTTTGGCGCGCCGTCACTGATCCATTGGCGTATGAGATTAATCACCGGCTGCGACAAGAACGGTCCGCCCTGTGGCATCCTGCTACCCGAAGCAGCGGTGCCCTCCAGCTTTTGAATCAGATAACTATTATCTGGATCTCCTGGTGCTACCCGCATGAATGCCGGTTCTTGGGTGCTGGATATATTAACCAGCATGGCGTAACTGTTGGCCTCGTTCAGCTGCAGATTTTCAGGCGCACCATTGTCGATGTGACAAGCTGTGCAAATCGGAGTAAATACATTGTCCTGAATAGAACGCCATGTTGCTTCCAGTGTTGCACCTGGGCTGGCCACCGTGAATGTAGCCTGGAAATCACCCCCGGCTACAGTGTCATTGTCACCATCGAGAGCATTTGCATTGAGATCCATTAAGGGTGTCGCACCACTTCCAACCAATATCAGTTGATATGTATCATCCGTACTTGCCACACCCGTCAGGTCCATGGTTACCAGGGTGGCATTTACACTAGAGAGACCAACCGATGCCGGTATGATTGCGATCTCGTTGCCATCTGCAAATGTTCCATCCCCACCACTACGCTGCAGCACCACTGTGTCCACAGTCACTGTGCTGGCATCGATGTCATGACTGAACACTGAATTAATGTTCTTCGGCAAGGCCGTAAGAGTCTGGCCATCAGACGGAGTAGTCGATACCACCGTGGGTGGCTGGTTAACAGGGGGCGGGGCTATAGCAGGCGGCAGCGCTCCTTCACTAATCCATTGACGGATCAGATCAATGGTAGCCTGCGGCAGAGCTGGTCCACCAAGGGGCATCTGGCCACCTACAGCAGCGCTACCTTCGATTTTAGCGATGATATAACTCGCATCCGGATTACCCGGGTCGACCCGCAGGGTACCGGCTACCTGAACACTTTCAACACCTACCAACATACTGTAACTGTTGGCCTCATCAAGTTGCAGGCCGACAGGCGCACTGGCACCCGAATGGCAGACAGTGCATACCGGTGTTAACACGTTATCCTGGATAGATTTGAACTCGGCAGACAAAGGCGCATCGTCACCCACCTGAAAGGGCTGCCCGTTGGAATTGAGGCCTTCTCCAGTGCCGGCAGTACACCCAGCGAGGATGAATGCGATTAGATACAGCAGTTTGTGGTGTGCCATCGCTCCTCCCATGAAAAGCCTGTATGGCTAATAATCAACCTTGTATAAAATGGGATAATATTCCCAATTATAATAAAAATCAACTATCGAAATCACCTGATCGACAAAACCTGGAATGGATTCATAAACTAAAGAGCCGTATAAACAGCTTCGTGAGCAGGTATGGAGGGGGCCCCAACTACTTGATTTCAGTGAAAACGGGGGAAGTCCAGAGCAATATTCTCTAATTTTATAAGAGTTCTGGGGACACAATATTTAATTAAAGGCAAATAGAGTGGCGTAAAAAATAGTTAAGTATTGTGTCCCTATAATTCGCCATTTTTACTAAGTGCTATATTTCAATCGACTCTGACCCTTTTTGTCTTTTTGTTATTCAATAAGTTGTGTTGGTCCGACCCGTATACGCGCGGATAAATTGCTTAACATGGGTTCAATGTTGTCCCATC
>JAHEIJ010000289.1 GCA_024639445.1 Gammaproteobacteria bacterium | reverse complement strand
CCAGCCCGCTGAAGGAACCGGAAAAAACCGACATGGTGATTTTCCGTGAAAATTCAGAAGATATTTACGCCGGTATTGAATGGCCGGCCGGTAGTGAAGATGTGCAAAAAGTAATCAGCTTCCTGCAGGATGAAATGGGCGTTTCTAAAATCCGCTTCCCGGCCACACCAGGGATTGGGGTAAAGCCGGTCTCCAGTGAAGGGACCAAACGGCTGGTACGTAAAGCCATCCAATACGCCATTGATAATGATCGACCCTCGGTTACCCTGGTGCACAAGGGTAATATTATGAAATTTACCGAAGGTGCCTTCAAGGAATGGGGCTATGAACTGGCGCGTGAAGAATTCGGCGCTAAGGAGATTGACGGTGGGCCATGGTGTGCATTTAAAAATCCCAACACAGGTAAGGAAATTGTCATCAAGGATGTGATCGCCGATGCCTTTCTACAACAGATCCTGCTACGACCAGAAGAATACGATGTGATTGCGACCTTAAACCTCAATGGTGACTATGTTTCCGATGCCCTGGCCGCCCAGGTCGGGGGTATTGGTATTGCCCCAGGCGCGAACCTGTCTGATACCGTCGCCTTGTTTGAGGCAACCCATGGCACGGCGCCGAAATATGCGGGGCAGGACAAGGTCAATCCGGGATCCCTGATCCTCTCGGCCGAGATGATGTTACGGCATCTGGGCTGGAGCGAGGCCGCGGATTTGATCGTCAAGGGGATGTCGGCTGCAATCGCGGCCAAGACGGTAACTTACGATCTGGAACGCTTGATGCCGGGCGCCACGCTGGTCAGTTGCTCAGGCTTTGGGGATGCTATCATCAGCAAGATGTAGGGCCTCAGATCACCCGCAAGTAACCCGATAAAATGAAGAAAGAAAATACCCCGCATGAATGCGGGGTATTAGTTTTTAGTGGTGTTGGGCTGAAGCGGATGAGCCGGCCGCCAGGCGAATCGCCGTGGCGTGTAGGCCCTTGGGACCCTGGCTGGACTCAAATTCCACGAGCTGACCTTTTTTTAGTGTTTTGTAACCTTCCATGCTAATTGCGGAAAAATGCGCAAATATGTCGTCCCCCCCTTCTGCTGGCGCGATGAAACCATAACCTTTGGAATTACTGAACCATTTGACTGTACCTGTAGACATGCCTTCCTAGCCTCCTTGTCATGTTAGCGCTAATAGGTCCAAGAATTTAACAAATTACATTAAAAACATAGACTTAGTACAATACAGCAGTGAAGGCCGTATTCCTTCACAAGCATAAATATAGACAATCCTCCCTTGTTTGCCTGTGAAGGAAACCACATAAAAGGCAACTAGGCATCCTGTATAAGCATCAGCTAAAATCACTACTATGAGCGAGAAGAATTTCCCAGATCGATATGATGACAATTTGGCGTTGCAAGAGGCCAAGCCCAAGCTTAAAAAGCCTCCCATGTACAAAGTCATCTTGATTAATGACGATTACACACCGATGGAATTCGTGGTGCATATTCTGGAAGCCTTTTTTGGACTGAGTCGAGAGAATGCGACACATATCATGTTGAATGTGCATACTAAAGGGAAGGGCGTGTGCGGCGTCTTTCCGCGCGATATTGCGGAAACCAAGGTTGCGCAGGTAAACGAATATTCAAAACAGAACGAACATCCTCTGTTGTGTACCATGGAAGCCGATTCCTGAAGCTAAAGGCAGACAGTTATGCTGAATAAAGAACTGGAGAATGCATTAAATCAGGCATTCAAGCGCGCAAGAGAACAGCAGCATGAATTCATGACTGTTGAACACTTGTTGCTGGCCTTACTCGATAATTCCTCTGCTGCCGAGATACTCAAGGCCTGCGGTGCGAATCTGACTGAGTTGCGCCAGGACCTGATCACGTTTCTGGATGAAACCACACCCCTGTTACCGCCTGACGATGATCGGGAAACGCAGCCTACGCTGGGTTTTCAACGGGTTTTACAACGCGCGGTTTTCCATGTGCAGTCTTCCGGCAAGCGCGAAGTCAGTGGCGCCAACGTGTTGGTCGCTATCTTCAGTGAGCAGGAATCACAAGCGGTCTATTTCCTCAAGAAACAGGATATTTCCCGTCTGGAAGTGGTTAATTTTATTTCCCATGGTATCTCCCGCGTACGAGATGATGAGCAACTGGAACACCAGGCCGATACTGAAGAAGAACAGGATGAATCGGCAGGTCAGAATCCGCTGGAACAGTTCACCAGTAATCTCAACGAGCTGGCGCGTGTTGGCAAAATCGATCCCTTGATTGGTCGTAAGGATGAAATCGAACGCACTGTACAGGTCCTGTGTCGACGGCGTAAGAATAACCCGTTGTTCGTCGGCGAAGCCGGGGTGGGTAAAACCGCGCTGGCAGAAGGCCTGGCAAAGAAGATTGTCGAAGGTGAAGTACCGGAAATCCTTGCTGACTCGACCATTTATTCACTTGATCTCGGCGCGCTATTGGCGGGGACCAAGTACCGCGGGGATTTCGAAAAACGGCTTAAGGCCATACTGGCGCAACTGAAACGCCAGGAGCATGCAATCCTGTTTATCGATGAAATTCACACTATCATTGGTGCCGGCGCGGCATCGGGCGGCGCCATGGATGCGTCCAACCTGATCAAGCCGGTGTTGGCCAGTGGTGATCTGAAATGTATCGGTTCCACCACGTATCACGAATACCGGGGTATTTTTGAAAAGGATCGTGCCCTGGCACGGCGCTTCCAGAAAATCGATGTACCGGAACCGACCGTAGAAGAATGTGTGCAGATCCTGGAAGGCTTGAAATCGCGCTTTGAAGAACATCATGCGGTGCGTTATACCCATCAGGCCTTGCGAACGGCGGCGGAACTTTCAGAACGCTATATTAATGATCGACATCTTCCCGACAAGGCGATTGATGTGATTGATGAAGCAGGTGCCAATCAGCGTATGCAGGTGCCATCAAAGCGTAAGAAGACCATTGGCGTGAGAGATATTGAGGCGATTGTCGCCAAGATTGCCCGCATTCCACCCAAAACGGTTTCCTCCAACGATATGGAAGTGCTACGCAACCTGGAACGGGATTTGAAGCTGGTAATTTATGGGCAGGACGAAGCCGTTGATAGTCTTAGTGCGGCCATCAAACTGTCACGCTCCGGTCTGTCGGTGGATGAAAAGCCCATTGCCAACTTCCTGTTTGCCGGTCCAACCGGGGTGGGCAAGACCGAAGTGACCCGCCAGCTGGCACGTATTATGGGTATCGAGCTGATTCGGTTTGATATGTCCGAGTACATGGAACGCCACACGGTCTCCCGCCTGATTGGTGCGCCAAC
>JAHEIJ010000288.1 GCA_024639445.1 Gammaproteobacteria bacterium | reverse complement strand
TAGTATAAGTTGTTGAAGAATCAACCAAAGTTCCGTTTTTTAGAAATTCTCGACCCACAAGTAATTGATAATTGAAACCGCTACGATCGACAAGATTAACCTCCGCGGTTTTGTATGTATTACCCAGGCACAAACCTAATCGAATTACCGGCCTGATCTGCTTTTTACCGAAATGACGCTTAATTTCAGCAAATCGAATCACAGGCTTCTCAAGCGTCATAACATCACCCTTTCCGTTGACAATATTAAACTTCACCCAGTTCTCACCATCTTTTCTAAACTGATGATATTCACGACTATGCACAGATGTGGTTTTCGCCCCGGTATCAATCTTGGCCTTAACAATGATTTTTCCATCATCACCATCGATAGCAACACGTTCAACCCAACCGACAACTTCCTTGGAACTAACATAAGTTGTAAAAACCAGCAGAGTCAGAATTAATAATATATATTTATTCATGAGATGCATTATTTTGTAAATTTATCCAGCTATTCAATTAAGAATAGACTGGTTCGATGTATACTGTAATATGCTCTACAATACCTACTGCATCATACGCAGTATAGCTGACAGAATATAATTTTCTTAAATAAATACGTTTATCAGACTTATCACCAGAGATACCCTAAAGCACCATAATAGCCACTCACTTAGCGCCAATGCCAACCAAAGCCATCAAACAGCGATTACAAGCTCGATATATAAAATGGGCTGTCCTGGTACTTATCATTCTTGGCACTCTGGGGATTATCGGGCGTCTGTCTATTCTGGAAAAATTAAGCCTTCCCGCGGGTGATACTGCTTGGACTGTCAGCATCAAAACACACCTCAAAGGAGCTCAAAAAAAAGGCAGGGTCGTTATATCTCCACCATTAAGTCGGCCACAGACACGGATTGTTAGTCAAAAACTGCAACACACGGGTATGCGGCTTGTACGCAAAAATCAGCATGACATTCAAAATAGAAATATTGTACTGCAAGTCATTAATCCGGGTGATTTAACAGCTTCAGCCGTATTTGATATTCATATTAAAAGATCACCGCAAATTAACTTTTCTATCATTAACCAGCCCCTGGACGAAGAAAAACGTGCGCTTTATTTAAGTTCAGAAGAGAGTATAAATCTGACCAGCCCTGAAATTATTATCTTGCTAGACAGACTCGCTAAACAGGCAACAGATAACGAGGAACTTTTAGAAAAAATATTCCTGCATACGAATAAAAGTTTTGTGAAAGATAGTAAAAATATTAACAACGATATTGAAATTTCTTTACGTACCAACAAAGCGACGGCACTAGGGCGATCAAGGATAATGGTGGCACTATGCCGTGCTGCCGGGATTCCAGCAAGAGTTATCACCGGATTTATCCTTGAAGAATCTGTAGGAGCGACGCCACACAATTGGCTTGAGATATATAATCATGATAAATGGATACCATACGATCCAGAAAAAGGTTATGCAGAAAAAATCCCCAGCAATTATCTGGCATTCAATCGTGACAGCAACTATATTGTTACTTATCAAAATATCTCCGACGTAAAGGTTACCTATAACATACACAAAAATTATGATCTAACGGGCCTGAATATTTTCCCAGAAAGACGGGCTATAGATATCTTGAACTTTGAACGCTTTCCTCCTGATACGCGTAACAATCTTGGCTTGTTACTATTATTGCCACTGGGCGCGCTATTAACCGCTTTTTGCAGGCATTTTCTCGGTATAAGAGGTTACGGAACATTTACGCCCACATTATTAGCATTGTCTGTAGTCTATGCAGGCTGGATAACTGCGCTTGTTTTATTAAGTATCGTTATCGCGCTTGGGCTATCTGGCCGCTCTGCAATGCCTGATAAACTTTCGCGCATTACGCGTCTGGCTGTCGTTTTTACTATTGTCGCCATTAGTATGGTGCTTGGGGTTTCATTAATAGAATTTTTTAATATTAATATCAATGAACATGTGATGCTGCTTCCCATAGTAATTCTAACTTCACTCATTGACCGCTTCTATAGTACTGCAGAGGATTATGGAATTTATATCGCCATGAGCCGAATGATATGGACAATTGTAATGGGCTTGATGATATACCCAATCTTAAAACTGATCTCGGTAGGCGCTTTCCTTCTGGCATATCCGGAAACGCATTTTTTTACCCTGGCTATTATATTGCTGTTATCTATGTATAATGGCAAGCAGTTATCTGAATTTACTATCTTTAGCTGGATAAAAGAACCTGTATCGCCAAAACAGAAAAAGTCAACTTCTTAAAATCAGTAGTGAGGGTGTGTGTACTGTCTATTAATGTAATTATCGAATAACTATAAAGAGCTTTACCATGTGCTTCTTGCTGATATGCGGTTAACTATATGATAGGGCTGTCCAGGCTCGGATCATCGACATTTTCAGGTTCATGTAACTCACGAAATTCTTCCACAGTCGCTACAGCTTTATCGACCTTACCAAAGCGGGCAATATGAAACAGTGCATCGCCTTCATTAATTAATGGCAGGTTGACTCGTCCGATAATGATCCCTGCATGTTTTGCGTACACAGGCTGCTCAACCTCACCAAATGGATCTTCAATGATACCTAGCAATCCATCTTTTTCTACTCGGCCACCCAATGGTGCAACTGGTCGAAAAATACCACTACTTGGGGCCCTGACCCAGGAGCTGGAGCGCGCCACCATAGGATCTTTGGGCTTTGCTTTTTTCCTTTTTGATGGCGGTATCATCGCCAGTTCACGCATCACATTAATAATACCGCGCTCACCGGCTCGAATCGATACTTCATCGAAGCGTAATGCTTCTCCCGCCTCATAAAGCAACATGGGAATGCCCTTTTCGGCAGCCGCTTGCCTTAATGAACCATCTCGTATCGTCGCATTCAATAACACGGGGACTGAAAAGGCTTTTGCCAGTCGCGCCGTTTCTTCATCATCCAGGTTAGCGCGAATCTGTGGAAGATTGGCCCTGTGTATAGCGCCGGTATGCAAGTCAATCCCGTGAGTACACTTGGCCACTACTTCCTTCATAAACAGATAAGCCAGTCGACTGGCAAGCGGACCTTGCTCCGTACCTGGGAAACTCCGATTCAGGTCACGTCTATCCGGCAGATAGCGGGAATGATTAATGAGACCATGGACATTAACAACGGGTACTGCAATTAGCGTACCGCGCAACTTTTTTAGTGACGCATGCTTCAATAAACGACGAATGATTTCAACACCGTTGATTTCATCTCCATGGATCGCGGCACTGATGAATAAACGCGGCCCATCCTGTTTGCCGCGAATCACATGTATCGGTA
>JAHEIJ010000287.1 GCA_024639445.1 Gammaproteobacteria bacterium | reverse complement strand
ATGCGGACTCATCTGGATGCCGGTGGGCAGGTCTTACTGTTTATTAACCGCCGTGGTTTTGCACCCGTATTGATGTGCCATGACTGCGGTTGGCATGCCCGCTGTGATCGTTGTGATGCCCATATGACGATCCATCAGCACGCCCGGCGCTTGCGTTGTCATCATTGTGGTAGTGAGCGACCACTTCCTGCCAGTTGCCCTGAATGCAATAGCACCGATTTATTCCAGGCCGGCTACGGGACTGAGCGGGTGGAACAGGCGTTGAACTCGCACTTTCCCACCACACCGATATTACGTATCGATCGCGACACCACCCGCCGTAAGGGCGCCATGCAGGCCATGCTGGAACAAATCAAGGCAGGTGAGTCCCAAATCCTGGTTGGCACCCAGATGCTGGCCAAGGGTCACCACTTCCCCAACCTGACCCTGGTCGGACTGCTGGATGCAGATTACGGATTGTTCAGCGCTGATTTTCGTGCCGCCGAGCGCCTTGGCCAGTTGATACTCCAGGTTGCCGGACGAGCCGGTCGCGCCGAGCGACAGGGGGAAGTGCTAATTCAAACCCATCATCCTGAGTCACCGCTACTGCAAAGCCTGCTCAGTCATGACTATGGACGTTTCGCACAAGCCCTGCTGTCTGAGCGCCAGGCCGCCAACCTGCCCCCCTATAGCCACCTTGCCTTACTGCGTGCTGAAGCGGTTGATACCAAGGCTCCCTATCGTTTTCTGGAGGAGGCGCTCTCCCTTGCATCCCAACTGGATGACAACACTATTGAGGTTTACGGGCCCTTTCCGGCCCCAATGGAACGACGCGCGGGTCGAAGCCGCGCCCAGTTGCTGTTGCAATCCAACTCGCGAGCGAGCATGCAACTATTACTTTCAGCCCTGTTGCAACGACTGGAAACACTCAAAAGCGGCCGTAAGGTACGCTGGTCGATCGATGTTGACCCACTGGAAATGTTCTAAGTTCTCAAATAGTAAAAAATACTCAAGCCAGACAGTGCTTTAGCCGATATGCTAGTCAGGTGCTTGAGGTGGACGGCAGGCCACGTCTGACATCACCAAATTTAATAGCAAGCTACCTGACATATTATTCGAACAGAGTTAACACCATGGAAAAACTGAAATATCTGGTACTCGGACTGCTGGTCGTTGTGGTGCTGGCTTATGGCGGTATCAAGGCTTATATGTATTACAGCCTCAAAAACAAGATGGACCTACTGGCACAACAATTCAGCCTTGTCGGTCAGCTTAAATATGGTGATCTCACTACTTCGGTGAAAGGCAGTCTCACGGTAAAGGATTTAGAGATCCGCCTTCATGACATGGATGACGAACTGCGCATCAAGGCCATTCACTACCAGACACCCAACCTGTTGTACCTGCTACAAGCCAACAAAAAGCTTGAGGAAGGGCGCATCCCGGAAAGCCTGAGCTTGAGTATTGAAGGTCTCAATATAGGCCTGTTCGGAGAGTTTACCGACCGACTCGAGCAATTCGTCAGTGACCTTAATTTTCAGCTACAGGGGGTTAACCCATTGTGCGGCGGTCGTTTGTTTTTCGGGCCACGCGAACTGCGCGACATGGGTTATGAAGAAATTACCAGCGACATCCAGATTGGTTACCGGTTCGATCGTGCTAATGCCCAGATCATTGTGGATATCATTTCAAGCACAAAGGATATAGCGGCCGCCAGAATACAGGGCATCATTGCCAGGATCGTCGACACCTCCTTTATAAGCATGATGCAACCAGATCATCGGCCGCGCCTGGGCCAGATAACCTTCAATTACATCGATCAGTCCTACACCAAACGATTCACCAAGTACTGTGCCGGCCTGAGTAAACTCGAACTCAATGAATACATTGCAGCCGAGGCTAACCAGCAGCCAGTTTATTACAGTTACACGTGGGGATTTGTCCCCGGCCCCGGTCTGCGCCAGGCCTATGGTGCGTTTCTAACCAAACCGGAGCAGATCGAGGTGAGCCTGGAGCTACCCGAAGCTGTCACCCCGAAAAATCTGCATCTGTTCAAGCCCGAAGACATCCCCGGCCTGCTCGATCTGCAAGTCAGCGTCAATGGCGAAGCCGTCAAAGATCTTAGCTTCGATTTCTACAAGGGGCAAAAACTGGATCTGAGCGGCAATATCGATCGCTTGTTTGCCCAGCCGGGAGCAACACCGGCTGCACCCCTGAGAGAAAAGAAAATAGCTAAGTATGAAACAAAGTACCACATCGTTCCTGTTTCCGGTCTGAAAAAGTATATCGGTGAGGAAGTCCGGTTGCAGACGACGACCGGAAAAACACGCCTGGGCTATCTGACCAAAATCGGCAGTAAGGTGGCCAATGTGGAACAACGGGTGCATCGCGGCAGGTTCACCATGCAGGTCCCGCTAGGTAGCATCACCAAAGCTGAAGTGCTACTAACCAGACCTGCCAAATAATTCATACTACCAACAAAATGTGGGTGTGTTCGCTTCCAGGCGACGCACCCTATTTCTGTTATCACTCAGCCCCAAGCAACACGAAACCTGATATAAACAGGTATAATCCGCGCGTTTGGTGATATAAGTGATAAAACCCTGAAATGAAGTCCCGACTCAAAGACCTGGTGACGGAAGCCATCGCCAACCTGCAACAGAATGGCACGCTCCCGGCCGAGCTTGATCCCAATATTCAGATTGACCGGACGCGTGACAGTAGCCATGGTGATTTCGCCTGTAATATCGCCATGCTGCTCGCCAAACCCGCCAGCGCCAAACCCCGTGATCTGGCCGAAAAAATTGTTGCCGCCATTCCGCCAAGCAGCGAAATCGAGAAAGTCGAAATTGCCGGACCCGGTTTTATCAACTTTTTCCTCAAAGCTGACGCCATTACTGCAGTTATCCCGACCATTCTGGAGACTGGCAAGGCATTTGGTCGTTCCACCATCGGTAATGACAAAAAGGTCCAGGTGGAATTCGTCTCCGCCAATCCCACCGGACCGCTCCATGTCGGCCACGGTCGTGGCGCCGCCTATGGTGCGGCTGTCGCCGACCTATTGACCGCCGCCGGTTTTGAGGTTCATCGTGAATACTATGTCAATGATGCGGGCCGCCAGATGGACATACTGGCTGCCAGCGTCTGGCTGCGTTACCTGGAACTATGTGGTGAAGAGCTGCCCTTCCCGACCAATGGCTACAAGGGTGACTACGTGTGGGACATTGCCGCCAAGCTGCATCGGGAAAATGGAGACAAGTTACGCCATGCCTGGGCCGTAATTCATTCTAGCCTACCTGCTGATGAGCCCGATGGCGGTGACAAGGAAGCTTATATCGACGCGGTTATCGGCCAGGCC
>JAHEIJ010000286.1 GCA_024639445.1 Gammaproteobacteria bacterium | reverse complement strand
CTAGCCTTTCTAAAAGAGCCTGAGCCTCCCAAAGGCATGAAGGATGCCTGGCAAAAGCTGCCGATTTTCAAGCAAGTCATGAATATGGCGCCCAATGTGGTGAAAAAGGCAGCCTGTCAGGCGAATGTTATCGAAGCTGATGAAGTTGATCTGGGCACACTGCCGATTCAGACCTGTTGGCCGGGCGATGCCGGGCCGCTGATTACCTGGGCCCTGGTGGTGACCAGGGGGCCGAATAAAGATCGGCAAAACCTGGGCATTTATCGCCAACAAGTCATCGGCAAGAACAAGGTGATCATGCGCTGGCTGGCCCATCGTGGTGGGGCGCTGGATTTTCGTGACTGGCAGCAGGAACATCCTGACGAACCGTTTCCGCTTGCCGTCGCCCTGGGTGCGGATCCCGCCACAATACTTGGCGCCGTCACACCGGTGCCGGATGCGCTGTCGGAATATGGTTTTGCCGGCTTGTTACGCGGTGCCAAGACCGACGTGGTCAAATGCCTGGGTTCGGATCTGCAGGTTCCGGCCTCGGCCGAGATCGTGCTGGAGGGCGTAATTCATCCCGGCGAAGAAGCCGATGAAGGCCCGTTCGGGGATCACACCGGTTACTACAATGAAGTGGATCGCTTTCCGGTGTTTACCATCGAACGCATTACCCATCGAGACAAGCCGATTTATCACAGTACCTATACGGGTCGGCCGCCGGATGAACCGGCCATCCTTGGCGTGGCATTAAATGAAGTGTTTGTCCCCATCCTGCAAAAGCAGTTTCCGGAGATTACGGATTTTTATTTACCCCCGGAAGGCTGTTCCTACCGGGTGGCGGTAGTAAGCATGAAGAAACAATATCCCGGTCATGCCAAGCGCGTCATGCTCGGTGTCTGGTCTTTCCTGCGCCAGTTTATGTATACCAAGTTTGTGATTGTGACCGACGACGATGTCAACGTGCGTGACTGGCAGGATGTGATCTGGGCCATGACCACGCGCATGGATCCTGCGCGCGATACCACCATCATTGAAAACACCCCGATTGATTATCTCGACTTTGCTTCGCCGGTATCCGGCCTGGGGAGCAAGATTGGTTTTGATGCCACCAATAAATGGCCCGGGGAAACTCAACGTGAATGGGGACAACCGATAAAGATGGATGACGCAGTTAAACAGCGCATTGATGAACTCTGGGACGAGCTGGATATACTAAACAAAGAAGAATGAATGCAAGTTAAAAAGAATATTACGTCTTTCTAATAACGCAACCTCACTCTATTCTCATCTTCACATACTCAAATCCATAATGGTGTTATGGATGAAAACTAACCAGTCCTCCCGTATAGTGAAGAAAAAAGAGGATGGCTGTCATGCGAAGCATAATGGTGCTTAATGCCAAAGGGGGCTCCGGGAAATCCACCATCGCCACCAACCTGGCCAGTTACTATGCCTGGGAGCAGGAAATGAATGTGGCCCTGGCGGATTTTGACCCGCAGGGATCCAGCATCGCCTGGCTCAAGGCACGGGATGAAAAGTGGCCACACATTCATGGCATCGCGGCCTGGCAGGAACCACTCAGGCCACCCAAAGATACCGATATCATCATCATGGATACGCCGGCACGGGTAAAAGGCAAGGAGCTGACCACCCTGGTGCGGCGGGTGGAAACCATTATCGTCCCGGTCCTGCCCTCACCGATCGATATTCGCGCTGCGGCGGATTTCATGAAAGAGTTGCTGACCACCGGCAAGGTCTCGCGCAAGGAAACCAAGGTGGCGGTGATTGCCAACCGGGTGCGTGAAAATACCTTGATTTATCATACCTTGAAGGCATTCCTGAAAACCTTGAAAATTCCCTTTGTTACCACCTTGCGGGATACGCAGAACTATATCCGTGCTGAAGAACGGGGAGTGGGTATATTCGAGATGGCACCGTCCCAGGTATGGCAGGACCTGGAACAATGGGAGCCATTGATCAGATGGCTGCGGAGTAAACGCAGCCAACCTTGAGAAGTCGTAACAGATTGATATAGCGGTTAGTCGTTTATTCATCGAGTCGCATTTAACTACGGATAGTCTCTATGCAGGCCACTTCATTAACATCCGGTGTGCTTATGATGTGGAAGACACTGGAAGCCCATGGACTCAATAGCCGAAAGCTGTTTGAAAAGGCCGGCCTGAATCCGGCCAAGCTGCGCAATCCGGATGCCCGTTATCCGGACAAAAGAATCATGCAGCTATGGGAATATGCCATGGAGGAAATCAGGGATCCTTGCCTGGGGCTGGAGCTGGCCAGCCATTT
Organism: Gammaproteobacteria bacterium; assembly: GCA_024639445.1. Lineage (GTDB taxonomy): Bacteria > Pseudomonadota > Gammaproteobacteria > UBA6429 > Thiohalophilaceae > JAHEIJ01. The sequence continues at coordinate 1,063 of JAHEIJ010000286.1, read as the reverse complement.
TCATGCCACCACGTTACATGCCCTGGGGTTTGCCTGGCTGGCGAGCCAGACCCTGAAAGACGCCTTTGCACGCCTGATACGTTATTCCCATATTATCACCGATGTGGAAAAGTTTTCCTTTGAGGAGACAACGCAGGACTTTCGGTTCAAATTGCAGTTGCCCAATGGCCAGCCGTATTTTCCCTATGAAGATTATGATGCGGCATTTGCTATTGTTGTCAGGCTATGTCGGATGAGTATCGGGGAAGACTTTAGTCCCAGGCACATCATCATGCAGCGTCCTGAGCCTGCCTGTGTGGATAGGTTTTATGCATTATTTCGCTGCTCAATTGATTTTTCCGCAGACAGTTATGAAATCGGGTTTAACAAGCAGGACATAGTTACACAATTGTCTACCGCCAATGAACGCCTGGCATTGATGAACGACAAGGTGGTGATGGACTACCTGGTCGAGCTGGACAAGGATGATATCGTGATGCAGGTCAAGCAGCGGTTGATCGATCGACTGCCAACGGGTGAGGTATGCCAGAAGGACATCGCGGCAGCCCTGTATATGAGCGAGCGGAATTTGCAGCGCAAGCTGGCTGATCGGAAAACCAGTTACAAGAAAATCCTCGATGAAGTGCGGAGTGAACTCGCCAAGGGCTATATTAACGATGCCCGCTTGTCGATTAACGAGATTACATATTTATTGGGCTTTTCCGAACCGGCCAATTTTACCCGCGCATTCAAGCGTTGGCACGGTGTGGCGCCATCGGCCTACCGCATCGCCGGCTAAGTATAATGACCGTTGCTTGAGAATAAAAAAAGGGCAGATAATAATAATTTGGGTTCAATATTATTTTAATGTGGATGATATGATAATTCTTTCGCCCGCTATTAACTCTGGTACGAGGAAATGAATGTGACTGATAGTCGACTCAGCAGGATACTCATTCTGCTCCTTCTCACCGCGGTCTTCACCGGTTGTGCGACCGTGTCCTTCGATGAACCCAAACCTTACAGTAATACAATCACTGATACGGCGGATACCAGGCTTGGCAAAAGGGTATCCAGGTGGGTC
>JAHEIJ010000285.1 GCA_024639445.1 Gammaproteobacteria bacterium | reverse complement strand
CGACAAGGCGATTGATGTGATTGATGAAGCCGGTGCCAATCAGCGCATGCAGGTGCCTTCCAAGCGTAAGAAAACCATCGGGGTGAGGGATATTGAAGCGATTGTCGCCAAGATTGCCCGCATTCCTCCAAAAACGGTTTCCTCAGACGATATGGAAGTGCTGCGCAACCTGGAACGGGATTTGAAGCTGGTTATTTATGGCCAGGATGAAGCCGTTGATAGCCTCAGCGCAGCCATCAAGCTGTCACGCTCCGGTCTGTCGGCGGATGAAAAACCCATCGCCAACTTCCTGTTTGCCGGTCCAACCGGGGTGGGCAAGACCGAAGTGACCCGCCAATTGGCACGTATTATGGGTATTGAACTGATTCGGTTTGACATGTCCGAGTACATGGAACGCCACACGGTTTCCCGCCTGATTGGTGCGCCACCGGGCTATGTCGGCTTTGACCAGGGTGGATTGTTAACCGAGGAAATTACCAAACATCCCCATGCGGTGCTGTTGCTGGATGAAATTGAAAAGGCACACCCCGATGTGTTCAACCTGTTACTCCAGGTCATGGATCACGGCACGTTGACGGACAACAATGGCCGCAAGGCGGACTTCCGTAACATTATTCTGGTGATGACCACCAATGCAGGTGCTGACCGAATGAACCGGGCGTCGATTGGTTTCAGTAGTCAGGACCACTCCTCCGATGCGATGGAGGCGATCAAAAAGACCTTTACGCCGGAATTCCGTAACCGCCTGGATGCGATCATTCAGTTCAAGCAACTGGGGCCCGAGACCATCAGTCAGGTGGTCGACAAATTCCTGTTTGAGCTGGAAGGGCAATTGGAAGAGAAAGGTGTGGCCCTGGAAGTGGATACCGAGGCACGCACCTGGCTTGCGATCCACGGTTACGATCCCAATATGGGCGCTCGACCGATGGCGCGACTGATTCAGGAAAGCATCAAAAAACCACTGGCCGAGGATCTATTGTTCGGCAAGCTCGCATCCGGCGGGCACATCCGCATTGGTGTTAAAGATGATGCGCTAGAGTTTGAGCTGGAAGGGAAAAACGAACTAGCGACCCAGTGATTTGACGCATCACCTGGTCAGAAACATTTCAAATTAGCGGCCGCGGAAGACAATGCGTCCTTTGCTGAGATCATAAGGGGTCAGTTGTACGGTGACCTTGTCACCGGTCAGGATACGGATATAGTGTTTGCGCATTTTGCCGGAAATATGGGCGGTTACCACATGACCATTTTCCAGTTCAACACGGAACATGGTATTCGGCAGGGTTTCAACCACCGTGCCTTCCATTTCAATATGTTCTTCTTTCGCCATCCGGTTCAATTGCTCTTGGTTTAAGGGTCAGGTCTAAAAATTCTGCGCGCATCATGCCTCAATTCGCGCCAATTTTCAAAGAATCCGGGGGAAAGATTGTAGGCGATGTCGAGATTCGACATCGGTGTGAATAAAACAGTTCGTGCCTAGACCGCTACTGCGCCCTGCCAGTCAACTGTGGACCAGCCAACATGGGGGTGGGCCATATCTGATTCCAGAACGATTTCCATACCCAACAATTTACTCATTGTGCCCAGATTGTGAATCTCAGCCAATTGGCCTTGTAACTGGGCAAAATGGGTCCGGTTTAGATACAGCACATTGGGCCGAAAACCATGTTCCTGTTCAAACTCATGGGTGAGCAAATAAATGAAGCTCAGCATGTCGTCCTCCAGGTTCCTGTTCCGTTGAGATTTCCTTACCTCGTTTGACTGTGTACTGCCATGTCGGTTCACTAAAGTGAATCACAGCCTTTGAATATATATCGGCTGATACCATTTACTATTTAATCGTTTGTTAACCTCCAACTAGTTGATAATTAATGTATTTTTATATCGGTGGTTTATTGCGCCAGATAAGACCATCAAAATATTCCAGGGGCTGGTACTGGGTTTTATACGCCATCTTGGGCGAATCGGAATTCCAGAAACCAAGATAAACCCAGTCGCGGCCACTTAGCCGTGCCTGCTCAATCTGGCTTAAAATGGCAAAAACCCCCAGGCTACGCCTTGCTTCCTTCGGCTCATAAAACGTATATACCGCAGACAAGCTGTCATCGCATTGATCTACCACAGATACAGCGAGAATATCCGTGCCATAGCGATACTCATATAAAACGGTATTGGACCAACATGCGCTCATAACACGACGATAAGCATCCGGATCATTACTATCCATACTGCCGCCGGAATGACGGGTTCGCATATAGCGGCGATAGAGTTGAAAGTGGGTCTCATCAAACTCGGCAGCACGAATATTCAGTTCCAGATCCTTATTGCGCTGTTGGCAACGTCGTTGACTGCGATTGGGTATAAACGTCGCAACCGGTACACGCACCGGCACACAGGCATGGCAGTTCATGCAATGGGGGCGATAAATGTGTTCACCGCTACGCCGGAAACCGACTTGTGACAGAACCTGGTAGGTCGCCATGTCCATCTTCGCTTCAGGATCCACAAACAGTGTCACAGCTTCCCGATCGGGGAGATAACTGCAGGGATGGGGGAAGCTGCTGTAGAACCGCAGGGCATGAAGCGCACGATAGAGATAATTTTCGTCGTTCATGGGCGAATTTCTGTCCCGAGAAGACTATCGTTATTCCTAACTATAGCCGGTTTTTAAAAAAACAAAATACAGTGGTTATTTTCTAACCATCGAGAATCCTGTTTGATAACCAGGTTTGTATCTAAAACATACTCTATTAAATGGATTGGTTTCATTAAGGGTTGGTTCAAAGCATTGAAATAATATCTGATTCAAGATCCACATCTAATGTCCACAATCCACTACGATCAGTCTGGTTACAAAACTGTTTCAACAGGGTAGTAAACTCTGAACGGGGAATTAACTCCGCGCCAAATTGATCCAGATGAGCACTCTGGATCTGACAATCAATTACACGAAACTGCCAGCGCTGCAATTGCCGTACAAGAAACACAAAAGCAACCTTGGAGGCATCGGTAACTCGACTGAACATCGATTCACCAAAAAACACATTCCCAATAGCGATGCCATAGAGACCACCAACCAGCTTGCCATTCAACCAGATTTCAATGGAGTGGGCGTGCCCCGCCTGGTGTAAGCGAATATAGGCTTGTTGCATTTCATCCGTAATCCAGGTGCCAAGATCATCTGCCCGCGGCTGACTGCAGGCGCGGATTACATCCACAAACGCGGTATCAAAGGTGGTTTTGTATTCTTGTTTACGCAGAACTTTGCGCAAGCTACGCGACACATGCAACTTGTCTGGAAACAGGACCGAGCGCGGATCCGGTGACCACCAGAGAATCGGTTGATCGCCGCTGTACC
>JAHEIJ010000284.1 GCA_024639445.1 Gammaproteobacteria bacterium | reverse complement strand
TATGGTCTGGAAGTGGTGGTGATACCCACCCATCGTCCCATGGTTAGAGACGATCGGGTCGACTTGGTCTATCTCACGCAGCTGGAAAAATTTGCCGCCATTGCCGAAGACATTAAAGATTGTCAGCAACGCCAACAACCCGTGCTGGTCGGTACCACTTCAATTGAAGTGTCTGAATATCTTTCCGGTTTATTGCAGAAAGAAAAGATTAAACATGAGGTGCTGAATGCCAAACAGCATGCGCGGGAAGCGGAAATCGTGGCGCAAGCGGGTCAGCCCGGCGCGGTGACCATTGCGACCAATATGGCCGGGCGCGGTACCGATATTGTGCTGGGTGGTAACCTGGATGTTGAGCTTGCTGGCGTCGATGATCTTACTCCGGAAAAGCAACAACAAATAACGGCAGCCTGGCAGCAGCGCCATGAGCAGGTGTTGCAAGCAGGTGGGTTGCACATCACGGGTACCGAACGGCATGAATCACGCCGGGTGGACAACCAGTTGCGGGGGCGTTCCGGGCGGCAAGGTGATCCGGGATCTTCACGCTTTTATCTGTCGCTGGAAGACAATTTAATGCGGATTTTTGCTTCTGACCGGGTTGGCGCGATCATGCAACGTTTGGGTATGCAGGAAGGTGAAGCAATCGAGCATCCCTGGGTGAGCCGTGCCATTGAAAACGCCCAGCGCAAGGTAGAAGGCCATAACTTCGATATGCGCAAACAGTTGCTGGAATACGATGACGTGGCCAATGACCAGCGTAAGGTGATTTACGGTCAGCGTAATGAAATTCTCGCAGCAGAAAAAGTATCCGATACGATTGAAGCGATTCGCGCTGATGTGGTGAATAACCTTATTTCCAACTACGTGCCACCCCAGAGTATTGAAGAGCAATGGGATATTGCATCCCTGCAAGAAGCCCTGGAAGGTGAATACGGACTCAATTTGGATATCCAGAACTGGCTCGAGCAGGAGTCCAGTCTGGATGAAGATGCGCTACGGGAACGTATCATTGATACCATGGCAGAGGTTTACCAGACCAAACAGGAAGCGGTTGGCGAAGAAGTTATTCGCAATGTGGAAAAAGAAGTTATGCTGCATGTGCTTGACAGTCAATGGCGAGATCATCTGGCGTTAATGGACCAGCTGCGCCAGGGTATACATCTGCGGGGTTACGCCCAGAAGAACCCCAAGCAGGAATACAAACGTGAGTCATTTGAACTGTTCTCGGAAATGCTGGATCGTATTAAACATGAAGTGGTGTCAATTCTTAGTCGTGTGCAGGTTCGTAGCGAAGCTGAGCTCGAAGCACTTGAAGCGCAACGCCGGCAACATGATCGAGACATGCAATTCCAGCATGCCGAAGTGAATGCGATGCAGGCGCAAGAGGACGGCGAAGCACAGGCTGAAGCGGCGACACCCTATGTGCGCGAAGGTCGTAAGGTAGGTCGGAATGAACCCTGTCCCTGTGGATCCGGCAAGAAATATAAACAGTGTCACGGTCGTATCGCCTAAGTATTACAGCTATGACGGAAAACAGTTCTGATTTTTTGCCCGTGCCCGGTGTTCGGCTGGGAACAACCTGTGCCGGTATCAAGCAGCCGGATCATCGCGATCTGGTGGTGATAGAACTTGCTGCGGCAACCCAGACTGTGGCAGTGTTTACCCAAAATGCATTTTGTGCCGCGCCGGTGATCATCGCACGGCAACATCTTGCTGAGGTGATGCCGCGTTTTCTTTTAATCAATACCGGCTATGCAAATGCGGGTACCGGAGATCGAGGACTTGAGAATGCACGCCAATGTTGTAAGGCACTGGCGTCACAGATTGGCTGCAGGATGGAAGAGGTTTTGCCGTTCTCTACCGGGGTAATCGCTGAACCACTACCTGTTGATACCATCACTCGGGCGCTTCCTGACGCGGTAGAACAACTTCAGGCCATGGGGTGGAGTGATGCGGCCTGGGGCATCATGACCACTGACACCCGACCCAAGCTGGTTTCGCGGACAGTTGGTATCGAAGGTAGTCAAATAACCATTACCGGCATGGCCAAGGGTGCCGGCATGATCCGTCCGGATATGGCGACCCTGTTGGCCTTTATCACTACGAATGCCCAGGTAGCACCTGGAACACTACAGGATTGTTTGCACGATGCCGTCGCTCAATCTTTCAACCGGATAAGCATTGATGGTGACACGTCAACGAATGACGCCTGTGTCCTGTGCGCCACAGGGCAGAGTGATGTTGAAGTTTCCGCAAGCGGTGTGACCAATGATGCTTTTCGGCAAGGATTGACAGAAGTCTGTACGGAATTGGCGAAAGGTATCGTGCGTGACGGCGAGGGCGCGACCAAGCTGATCAACGTTCAAGTAAATGGTGGGCGTAACACCGCAGAGTGTCTGGCGGTGGCTTATACCATTGCTCATTCACCGTTGGTCAAGACGGCTTTCTTTGCCGCCGATCCCAATTGGGGACGGATATTAGCCGCAGTCGGTCGGGCCGGCATTACGGAACTGGATATTACGGCGATAAATATTTTTCTGGATGAGGTATGCATTGTCCGCAAGGGTGAGCGCGACACCGCGTATACTGAAGCCCAAGGTCAGACTGTGATGGATCGGAATGAAATAACGGTGCAGATCGATCTTGATCGGGGGACAGACAGTGCTAATGTCTGGACCTGTGATTTTTCCTATGACTATGTTCGCATCAATGCGGAGTATCGCACCTAGTCTCATGTCTTCTTCCGCAGTGCACGTCGCGGTAGGGGTTGTGCGCAACACCCAGGGTGATGTTCTTATCGCCAAGCGACCCGCTCAGGTGCACCAGGGTGGCTTGTGGGAATTTCCCGGAGGAAAAGTTGAGCCAGGCGAATTACCCCAACTGGCACTGCAACGGGAGTTGCACGAGGAACTCGACATCGACATCATTCAATGTCGTCCGCTGATTCGTATTCCGCATGATTACCCGGACAAGCGCGTCCTGCTCGATGTCTGGCTGGTGGAAGCCTTTAACGGTACTCCCCATGGCAAGGAAAACCAACCGATTGAGTGGTGCTCAGCATCAGAGTTATGGCGCCGGCCTTTTCCGGCAGCCAACCGCCCGATTATTCAGGCAATTAATCTTCCCGACAGGTATTTAATTACAGGAAATTTCACGGGTGAAGCCGACTTTCTGCAGAAGCTGGAGGCGGCACTCAAGCATGGTGTCAAGCTGGTCCAGTTGCGTGCAAAGAGTATTAAGAACGATGCTTTCATTGCACTCGCAGAAACAGCATGTGCCGTCTGTCACGAATATGGGGCGCGTTTATTATTAAATGCCAATCCCGCTGTGGTCGAAGAAGTTGCTGCGGATGGTGTGCATCTGACCTCCGAGAGGTTAATGACATT
>JAHEIJ010000283.1 GCA_024639445.1 Gammaproteobacteria bacterium | reverse complement strand
GGAGAAGCCGAATTTTCCACACGCTACCGACTATCTCGGAAAATACATGTTGAAGGCACGACGACACCAAGAAGCAGTGCCGCAGATATCTTCTACACCTGGGAGCTGGAATGAGAGGCTGGGCAGCCGCGCAGCCCAGGTAGCTTTCACCAAGAAGACCGCACACACCGGTGCGGTCCTCCACGATTTAAGATGATACTGATGGTTCTCCGATTCTACAAAACAGACTTCGCGATTATTGCCGGAACCGCTGTCTCGTTCTCGTTAGTGCATCATAAATAGGGGACAGACCACGATTATTCGCTCGGCATAGCCGCCATCGTCATCGCGCCCGATGGCGCTGAACGAAGCGCTGACCCCACTTATATGTTCTATGGCGAACACAGCTTCATCCTGGAATCGGACAGTGAAGGCCTGACCCTGTTGAAACATAATGAAGACTTCTCCGGTGCCGCGTTAAGCTTTGTCGATTTTCCGCCGGACGTGATTGCCGAGGGCTACCAGCAAATGAATCTGGCGCTGAAGGCGCTGCTGGAGGGGGGAGTGAAAAGTTTAACCCTATGTGACTAAAAATTAAGTATCCTTGATAGGGATTAAAAACAACTGGAACAGATCAAGCTTATGCAGAATTTAAAACTCTGCTTGGTTAGATATCATTACAAAACCAGAAAATTAAAAAAAATGGGCCTGTTAAGCTAAGGAAGAGCCGATGATTGTTTTAAGAGACCAAATAATGCACTGGTTGGAACCCTGGAAATGGGCACCGCTTATCATGTTGGCTGCCATGCAGATTTCTTTTGGGTTTCTGTATATTGGGGGTGTTTATCTAGTTATTCCGATTGCGGTTTATCTGACATTACGCTACGGCAAACCCGGTTGGCTCGTTGTCGTAGTGATGGGGATTCCCTTGTTAGGCCGGATGTTCCATGAGGATCTTAATTCTGTGACCGCGGTGGGTGTATATCTATCCGCATTGCTCATTGGTTGGTGGTTTCAGTCGCACCGCCGTGTGCCAGATATTTTACCAGGGCGGCGCCTGACTCCCTGGGTTTATTTAGGTTTCTTGTTGTTGCCACTTGCTGTTGGGCTTGGCGGTACAAATATCCCTGTACCGTATATTTGGTGGTTAGTCGATATCGGCAAGAGGGTCGATTTGTTCCCACTCTTTTTTCTGCTTGTCTTCGTGATCGGACTTGGCCGGGTGCCTCAGAGGCCAGTTTTAACTGCGTTATCCGTCGCGGTACTGTTCGGATTATTATTGTGGTACCTGGACTGGCCAAAGAACGCTGCTCAGTGGTTGGGTGCCGATGCGGCTGAATTACCTTGGTTTGGCTTGACTGATCTGAAGCCACTTTATGTTGTTTATCTTTTCGATACACCTGCTGAATACTTAACGGCGATTGGTTTCTTTTTTTTGGGAGGATATTTCGCCCGCCAATATGACCAAGGCGAGTTTTCTTTGCCAAACCTTTGGCAGCGGTCGTTGCTGTTGTTGCTGGCGGTACTGATAGGCTTTGGTGGAGAAATCAATAATTTTCTATTTCCTAATCATGGTCGAGCCCTGCAGTTAATGGGTAGCTTCTATGGAGTCATTCTGGCCAGTTTGCTAGCCGGCCTCTATTTTCGGTTTAACGGTATTCTCGCAATGTTTTTCATCGTGATAGCTTTTTGGTGGATTGATGGGGTATTGCGTGCTGATCTTGATTTCATAGAACCTCATTTTAACTATCGACTTGACTATCTCCTGTACGTATATGGGTATGGATTGTTAGGCATAGTTATGCGTGACAAGTTATCGCATGCCACCACTAATCTTTGGTCAGTTTCATGGTTACGTTATTTACTAGTTTATCTGCTGTTATTGGTATCTGTAATAACGCTAGAAACGCACTACACTGTTTTATTCATCACGCTGGCCTTCTTTTCAGGTATTGCGTTCACCATGTGGATCAGCTATGTCCAGGATCAGCTTATAGGAACTGATATCGTCATTAAGGGTGGTTGGTTATCCCTGGTTAGCCTGATAATGATGGGTTTTTTGGTGTATAGCTTTTCTACGGGAAAGTGGCAAGTTTTACATGAGACACTGTCTCATGCGTTGCTTCTAGTTAAGCAAGTGATTGTGGCGAACGAAGCAGTGGGCGAGGAAGATATGCTGATGCTGGGCATTACTGTAGTTGCTTCCTCAATTACAGTGTGGCTACTCATTAGCACCTTTACAATGATGTTGAAATCGTCACGCAATATGATAAGTGAGGTTCGAGCGATTTTTGTACGATGGCGGAGCAAGATTCCGATAAGGATCAGTATTGGGAAGTATGAGCAACAAGTTAGTCGCGACCTGGCTGCCAAGGTTGATGCTTATGTTATGCGCGCCATTACCTGGGGCAGCCGAGTAGTTCTTGCATGCATCTTTGTCTTGCCCCTGATAATGTATGGTTATAATGATTGGCTCGACCATCAAGAATCACTCGCACGTGAACGGGAGCGAGCTGAACGGCGTTATAATTTCCAGCCATCAGAAGAAATGCAGCGGCGTGATCGTGAAAGAGAGGAAGTACGTGAGCAATTAGTTAACCGCCTCATAATCGCGGCGCAGACTGTGCTTGAAGATTTTCCCAATGTGCAGGTAAAGCGCGATTATCGTACAACAATTACAACGGATTGGTATAGTGATCCAAATGAGCCGCAGACTCGGCGGCGGCTGTCCATCAATATTAGCCCCGACGTGCATTTTCGCAACATGTCTCCAGAGCGGGCTCTACGTAGTTCATTACTGGTCTATGCTTACCAACAAAGTAAAGGGCGTTTTGGACTATGGGTCGTGCAGGATCGAAATTACAGAGATGGAAGGGAATACGCTGACGACATAGAGGAAAAAATTGAATCGATTGCGGTCAGCTCGCTTACTAGAGAATGAGATAAAATTACTGGCAATAAGCGGGGTCAGATGAAACTTATCTCCAACAAGATGCAAAGTGGTTTTAAAAAAAGTTCACCAAACGCCCGGTGACTTTGTCTTCGTGATTGGCTTGTCTTGCGATGGGCTTATTGCTGCAGCGCATAAACCAGCTGATCGACATAAGTCGGTTACGCCATTCGTTTACCTGCTCTGAAAGGGCATGGAGTTCTGCTTTACTCAGTGTTTCGCCTTGAGAGCAGCGCTGCGATAACAGGCTGCCTTTGAAGAGCTGGTGCCAATGTTCTATCACCTCACTCTCGGTCCAGCCTACTGCCTGTTCATGGTTAATGCGCAGCACCACATGATAGTGGTTACTCATGATGGCATAAGCGGCGATATCAATGGCGAAGATGCTGGCCAGTGTCAGCAGGCGGTCTTCAACCCATTGTCTGCGGTGTTCGTAACTGTTGCCAGTGAAAGCGTCTATGCCACAGAGA
>JAHEIJ010000282.1 GCA_024639445.1 Gammaproteobacteria bacterium | reverse complement strand
GTTGAAGGACATGGAACCGGAAGATACCCTGGAAAGTATTCGAACGGCTGCTAGCGGCAAACTGGTGGTGAGTGATAGGCTGACAGAACTCCTTGCGTCGGCATTACGTTCCGAATCCAATACACCCCAGGACTCAGAGGAGGCCGCACTTACCATTCGCGAGCATGAAATCCTGGCACTGATTGCCGAAGGACTGAGTAACAAGCTGATTGCCCGCGCATTGGACATTTCACCCGGGACGGTGAAGGTCCACGTTAAAAATGTCTTGCGCAAATTAAACCTTAACTCCCGGGTGGAAGCGGCCGTATGGGCATTGAAGCACTCGCAATGAGTGCGATTAATTGAATTAACCAAGCAATCTTATCGGGCACTACTAATATCTAAACCCGTACCTCTTTGGAGGTAGCGGCGGTTACTCCCCTTCACGTAGTGATCTATAATACGGTTTCCGTAATACTTCCCTGCAACATTTATTTGCTGTGTTTGCCAACTAATGGTGAGTAACAGCGAAAAAAAGCATGAGGTGGGAGTAGAAAATCAATGGCATGCGCGGTTAGTCGCAGACAGTTTCTACGGGGCAACCTGACGGGTCGGGATTCAGCTATACGCCCGCCATGGGCCGTGACAGAAAGCGAGTTCGTGGCCCGCTGTGATCAATGCTCTGAATGTGTTGCCGCCTGTCCGTCCCATCTGATTGAAGCCGCAAATGACGGCTTACCCTTCATGAATTTCCTTAAAGGTGAGTGCGATTTTTGTAATGCCTGTGCACGTGCCTGTGCCACGGGCGCGCTTGCTTATCGTGATGAAGCCAAGCAGCCTATCTGGTCATTAGCCGCGACGATTGAACCGACATGTATCGCCTTCAATGGCGTGGTGTGCCGCACCTGTGGCGAGCATTGCGAAACGGCAGCAATCCGGTTTGTACATGTAGTAGGGCGCGGTGCGATGCCGCAGGTTGATTTAGAACGTTGTACTGGTTGCGGCGCCTGTGTATCGGTTTGTCCGGTCAAGGCTGTGCGCATGGGTCCGGCAGAAAATGGTCGTCGGGTTTATAACGAAAATGTGCTGGTGGAGATGAGTGTATGAATATCGCAGGAGTGGTAGTACATGCCCGCCCTGAAAACCTGGCGGGTGTCGAAGCGCAATTACTCGAATTACCTGGAGTGGAAATCCATGCCACTGCAGAAGATGGACGCATGGTCGTAACGGTGGAAGACAGGGAGTTAAAAGAATCAAGTGTAGGCGACACCGTCATGGCTTTTCAAAATGTCGACGGGGTATTGTCGGCATCACTCATTTATCACCATTTTGAAGAAAGCGAAGCGCAGCAATAGGAGGAGCGACATGAAATTCAGCAGACGGGATTTTATCAAAACCAATGCAGTTGTCGCCACGGCCACCGCGGCAGGCATTACGATACCCGGTATTAAAATCGCCGAGGCGAAGACCCAGAAAGATACCATACGCTGGGACAAGGCAGCTTGTCGATATTGCGGCACTGGTTGCAGTGTGTTGATTGGCACCAAAGACGGTCGGGTGGTTGCCACCCAGGGTGATCCGGATGCGCCGGTGAACCGCGGCCTGAACTGTATCAAGGGCTATTTTTTGTCAAAGATCCTCTACGGCAAGGATCGTGTGACCACCCCATTGCTGCGAAAGAAGAATGGTAAGTTTGACAAGGAGGGCGATTTCGAAGCGGTATCCTGGGATGAAGCCTTTGATGTAATGGCGGATAAATGGAAGGCCGCGATGAAGGCAAAAGGCCCGGATGCGGTTGCCATGTTCGGTTCCGGTCAATGGACCGTATGGGAAGGCTATGCTGCTTCCAAACTGTACAAGGCTGGCTTCCGTACCAATAATCTCGATCCGAATGCCCGTCATTGCATGGCCTCGGCTGTTGGCGCATTTATGCGTGGCTTTGGTTCTGATGAACCGATGGGCTGTTATGACGATCTCGAGCACGCCGATGCATTTGTGCTATGGGGAGCCAATATGGCGGAGATGCATCCTATCCTCTGGTCACGCATGACGGACACCCGCCTGACCAAACCGGGTTGTGAAGTGCATGTGCTGTCGACCTATGAGCATCGCTGCTTTGAACTGGCGGACAATGGCATGGTCTTTGTGCCACAGACTGACCTGGCCATGCTCAACTACATTGCCAACTACATCATTCAGAACAAAGCCTATAACCAGGCCTTTCTCGACAAGCATGTCAATTTCACCAAAACCCCGACTGATATTGGCTATGGCCTGCGGCCGGAAGACCCGCGCGAGAAAAATGCCAAGAATGCTGGTAAAGGCAAGCTCAGCAAGATCTCGTTTGATGAGTACGCCAAGTCCGTATCCAAGTACACGCTGGAATACACTTCTAAACTAAGCGGTGTGCCAGAAGACCAGTTGCTGCGTTTGGCCAAGGTTTATGCGGATCCGAAAAAGAAAGTCGCGTCTTACTGGACCATGGGCTTCAACCAGCATACCCGTGGGGTATGGGTAAACGGCTTGCTCTACAACGTGCATCTGTTGATGGGCAAGATCTCCGAACCGGGTAACAGCCCGTTCTCGCTTACCGGCCAACCTTCGGCCTGTGGAACCGCACGTGAAGTCGGTACCTTTGCGCATCGTTTGCCGGCTGACCTGGTAGTGAAAAAACCGGCGCATCGTGCTTTCGCCGAAAAAGTCTGGAAACTGCCGGAAGGCACCATTCCAGGTAAAGTCGGGGCGCACGCGGTATTGATGCAGCGCAAACTCAAGGACGGCAAGATCAACTGTTACTGGCAGATGTGTAACAACAATATGCAGGCTGGGCCAAACATCAATGATGAAATGTTGCCCGGCTGGCGTAACCCGGACAACTTTATTGTTGTCTCGGATCCCTATCCGACGGTGTCTGCCATGGCCGCTGACCTGATCTTGCCAACCGCCATGTGGATCGAGAAAGAAGGCGCTTACGGCAACGCCGAACGGCGTACCCAGTTCTGGCGTCAACAGGTCAAGCCACCGGGTGAAGCCAAGTCCGACCTATGGCAGTTGATGGAATTTGCCAAGCGCTTCAAAGTGGAAGAAGTCTGGCCACAAGAGCTGATTGCCAAAAAACCGGAATACCGAGGCAAGACCCTCTACGATGTACTTTTCCGCAATGGCCAGGTTGATAAATTTCCGAAACAGACCATTACCGATGATCGGGGTAATGTTTACGATAGTGATGAATCAGATAACTTCGGTTTTTATGTCCAGAAGGGCCTGTATGAGGAATATCGTATCTTTGGTTTGAAAGGACCAAAGAAAGGTCATGAACTGGGGGAGTTTGATCATTATCACAAAGTACGCGGCTTGCGCTGGCCGGTGATTAACGGCAAGGAAACCCTGTGGCGCTACCGTGAAGGTTATGATCCGCATGTTG
>JAHEIJ010000281.1 GCA_024639445.1 Gammaproteobacteria bacterium | reverse complement strand
CAGTTACTTGAGCGATCCTCTTCTCGCTCACCCCCGAACTCTTCCATGCCCAAATCATCATACGGGCCGGTGGCGTCATTAGGCTCGGCAGCCGGAATAATATTCAGCAGGTACCAGGATTCCATATCAACTTCTTCGACATCCCCATCGTAATACTGGATTTCAACCGAATCATCATCCACGGCAACGACTTCGAACCTACGCTTCTGGATATCTTCATACCATTGCCCGATAACCGGCTCAGTCACAGACTGCATCATCGTACTCACCTCTGACATGCTTACCCTCCCCGAACATTCAGGGCTTCTTGTTCGCTGTTTCTTTCCTAACAGTAGCACTCACTGAAAAAATTGCATCTACCCATTTAGATAGGGATGTCATTCTCATTAAGACTCAGTCAAACAAATGTATGTTACGCGTTTGAAGGGTTATCCGGACTATCAACTTCAATAATAAGAGGTAGGCGTTTCAATTACTTAAACAAAAAAGCCTTATTTATTTATCGCATCCTGAGCAAAATACTCAGAGAAGCCAAGTACATACTTTAAAATAAAGCAAGCCCCCTTTCGGGGGCTTATAAATCATGTATTTTGATAACTATATTTTTGATTCAGCCGGTGCGGTTGTGGCAGGTGCAGTTTCACCGCCGGTCACAGGTGCGACATTCAGACTGGTTTCACTAATGACTTCATTGGCACTATTCAGGACGGAGACCTTCCATTCCCCTGCCCATTCCGGTTGCAGGTTCTTGCTTGACCATACACGCCAACGGGAACCTTTTACATCAAATGCCACCTCGGCCATAACGTCGCCATTAAATTCCCAACGATGGGTGGCCGTCTGTCCTTCCATATCACGCAATTCCGTAAAGAAATAAACCTTTTGATCCATCGCATCCATTTGCTGCAGTGTATCAACGGGTTCACGATCTTCAATCGAGGACGTGAAGGCGGAGCGCGCCACTGTACCAGGATTGAAACCACTTTTTTCTTCCATTGCTGCAGCCGGTTCAGTTTTTTCCATGGTCTGTGATGGGACCTGAGTTGCTTCCACCTGTGTTTCCTGCACCAACTGAACAGGTTCAGTTGTAGTTGCATTAACGGTGTTCGTCAGCTCAGTTGCAGGGAGGGCCGACGGTGCTTCAGTCTTTTCCGCTGCACTGACCGGACCAATGATCAGCGCAGTCGATATGATTATGTATCCCAGTTTATTCATGTTGTTCTCCCTGTCATTTGTGACAAGTTATTGCTTTTAAGGAAACCCGCCTCTTCATAGCGGAATATGGCGCGTAGTAAAGCGTGTTTTTCAATTGAACATCTGTGAAAAACATCACAATATCAAGCAGGTTTAATTAAATTATTGTCAGAATGAGAAGTGGCTGGCGTTTGATCAAACAACGCGGTTGTGTATGGTGCCAGTACGGTAATCCCGAATAATGTCGACGACCTGGTTCAATAAACGCTGACGAGCAGTACGACTGGCCCAGGCAATATGCGGCGTTAATATTAAATTCGGTATGTCTGCTAAAAGAGGACTGCTTCCATCCGGCGGTTCCAGTTCCAACACATCGACACCGGCAGCTGCAATCCAGCCATCATGTAAAGCCCTGGCCAGAGCAGCTTCATTCACCAGCCCGCCACGAGCCGCATTGATAAGAATGGCGCTCGGTTTCATTAACCGCAGCTGGGCTTCGCCAATCATGCCTCGATTTTCTTCCGTTAATGGACAATGCAAACTGAGCACATCCGCTTCGGCTAACAGCTCATTTAATGGTATCCGGTTGGAGCGTGTGTCATCCGCGTCCCGTTGCGCAACCCGTACCTGCATATCAAAACAGGCGGCTGTTTTTGCCACTGCTTGCCCCAATTCACCATAACCGACAATTCCAAGGACTTTGCCGGTTAATTCCTCAATCGGAAAATCCAGTAAACAGAAGAAATCACTTTGCTGCCAGCGACCTTGCCTGACTGCCTGTTGATAAGCAGGAATCTGACGTTGCAAAGACAGGATAAGGGCAAACACATGTTGTACGACCGAAGCGGTACCGTAGGCACGCACATTGGTAACCGTCATACCCAATTCCCTGGCTGCATCCAGGTCAACGTTGTTGGTACCGGTGGCGGCAACACAGATCAGTCGCAGCTTGTCTGCAGCGGTTAATACTTCACGCGACAACATTACTTTGTTGCTGACCACCACTTCTGCGCCTTGCAGACGATTGGCCAACTGCGAACCTTCAGTGTGGGGATAAAACTCCCAGTCATCCAACACGTCTTCTAATTGACCGAGGTTCAAATCATCATTGTCAACACTGGCCAGATCAAGAACAACACCTTTCATCGTTATGCTCTTTAAATTAGCTTTTGCTTTTGTCCATGTCTCAAGGATAATAGCATCTACTTTCACACAGAGACCTTATAAATGTCACGTTATACCAGTGTCAGCGAATTCCACCATGATCAAGCAGAATGCAGTGGCATTCTGCTGACCAACCTGGGCACACCTGCCGCACCGACTGCCACGGCCATTCGACGTTATCTGGCGGAATTCCTGTGGGATCCGCGGGTGGTGGAACAACCACGTTGGTTATGGTGGCTGTTCCTGCATGGCATTATCCTGCGCTTGCGGCCCAGGCGAGCCGCCAGGGCCTATGCGAAAATCTGGACCAAAGAGGGATCACCCCTGCTACATATCAGTCAGCAACAGGCGGGACAGTTGCAGGTCACCCTCAAATCCTTGTTCGCCGGACCGGTAAAGGTTGCCCTGGCCATGCGCTACGGTGCACCTTCCATTGCAGCGGGCATGCAATCATTGCGTGAGGCCGGTGCACGACGTGTTCTGGTACTGCCCTTGTATCCCCAGTATTCCGCCACCACCACCGCATCCACCCTCGATGCGGTGACGCAAGAACTGCAGCTCTGGCGCTGGGTACCTGAACTGCGCTTCGTGAATCATTACCACGACCACCCATCCTATATTCAGGCCCTGGTGGCTTCCATTCAAACCGCCTGGGGATCGCAGGGAAGGGCAGAGAAACTGTTATTTTCCTTTCATGGCCTGCCGCAACGTTATCTGGATGCGGGCGATCCCTATTTTTGTGAATGTCACAAAACTGCCCGTCTTGTCGCCCAGGCACTGCAACTCCAAGACGCGGATTGGGAAACCACGTTCCAGTCTCGCTTCGGACCCGAACCCTGGTTGCAACCCTACACGGATCACACTCTCGAAAAACTGGCCAGGCAGGGGGTTCGCCGTGTACAGGTCATCTGTCCCGGATTCGCAGCCGACTGCCTGGAAACCCTGGAGGAGATCAATATGCAAAATCGCGAGATCTTTTTACAGGCAGGTGGAGAGCAATTCCACTATATCCCGGCCCTCAACGCAGAGGCAGGCCATATTCAAGTCATGGCGGATGTAA
>JAHEIJ010000052.1:7527-11117 GCA_024639445.1 Gammaproteobacteria bacterium | reverse complement strand
AGGTTAATCACCCGGTCGCCGTGGCTCATCCAGACATCCAGCAGACCATAGCCTTCCGGGCTGGTGTGGTCCTCGATATCGCTCAACAGCGCAGTGTGACCGCGCGCCCGGACCTGGGCATAGCCGTATTCATGATGCTCCGCGTTTTCGACCTTGCCCCCCAGTTGGGTCGTCATGGTCTGCATGCCGTAACAGATCCCCAGCACCGGCACGCCCAGCTCGAACACCACGGGTGGGGCCACGGGTGCCTCGCTGGCAGTCACCGTTTCGGGGCCACCGGAAAGAATGATTGCCTTAGGGGCAAACTCGCGGATCTCCGCCTCGTCCAGGTCCCAACCGTATAGCTCACAATAGACGCCGGCTTCGCGCACGCGACGGGCGATCAACTGGGTGTATTGGGAGCCAAAATCGAGGATCAGGACGCGATCAGCATGGATATCCGCAGACATGAAGTTACTCTCTGAATGTTAATAGCGGCAGACAAAAAAGAGCAATGATCATCCGGGAAAACGTTTGATTATTCAAGCATTTTCCATGCAATGGCCGACTCTACTCCCGGCGAGAAAGAATATATACAATTTTCCGAATGCAGGATAAATGACTAGCGAAGAGCGATGATCGGTGTAATCACAGGTTTTCCGCAGGGAGAATCTCGAGATGCTTTAATCCGAGATGAAAAGTGCGTCACAGACTGTAAAAAATTTACTGCTTACAAACGATTTATATTAAAAGTTTCTACCTCAATGGACGATATACCTATTACTATGTGCATACGCCTCCAGTATCCGGGCGGGGGGATGGCTGTGCATTGTTTTGTGCAATTAATAATTAATCTAACGGTAATGGATGTAACTCTTGAAGGGTACCCCTGACAGTGTAACGGATGAGGCTGACTCAGCCGAATCCATCGATATTAATATCCCGGGCTATCAAATCAAACGCCAGCTCGGTCGGGGTGGTATGGCGTTCGTGTATCTGGCAATCCAGGAGAGCTTCGGCCGCGAAGTCGCTCTCAAGATTCTTGCCCCCGACCATGCCCAGGACAAGGAATTTTCCGAGCGTTTTCTGCGCGAAGCCCGCATTATCAGCCAGCTCGTGCACCCCAATATTGTGACCGTGTATGACGTGGGTATCCATGAAGGTAACCACTACTTGTCAATGGAATACATCCGCGGTCGCGACTTGCAGCAAGCCTATCGCTCACTGAGCAAACAACAGATTATCAGTACCATTCGCGATGTCGCCAGGGCACTCGAGTACGCGCATCAAAAAGGTTACGTGCACCGCGACGTTAAACCGGAAAACATTATGCTGCACGATGATGGTCGGGTGGTTCTGATGGATTTCGGAATTGCCCGTGGCAGTGACACCACCCTGAATATGACCAAAACCGGGCGCGCCATCGGCACACCTTATTATATGAGCCCGGAACAGACCAAGGGTCAGCCGGTTGATCACCGCTCGGATCTCTACAGCCTGGGCGTGGTGTTGTATCAAATGCTGGCGGGGTATGTTCCCTATGATGCAGACTCTGCCATTGCAGTCGGCATTAAACATGTCAGCGAGCCCATCCCGCAATTAACCAATAGTCTGCGTTTTCTACAACCGATCATCAACACCTGCATGTCCAAGAATCCCGCGCATCGCTATCAGCATGCCAGTGAATTGATTCATGTGCTGGAAGCCATCCCGGAAGATATGCTGGCGGCGGCTGAAGCCAGGGCGGCCGCCTTCCGCGAGGCAGGTCGCAACCATGGTGCAGAAACTCTTGTCGGTGGTGAAACATCAACGACTTCAATTCCGGGAGTTCGCATCCCTACCGATGAACGTAACCGTGTCTCTTCCGATCAACTTAAAAAAGTATCCACCCCTCATATAACGCCGGTAGTCAGTGAACCACCTCGACAACGACGTGGACTGCTATTCCTCTTGTTGTTGGCAATCGTTGTCTGGCTCGGCTTCCTCAAACAGGAACAACTCCAGGAATTCTGGCATAACCAGGTGCAACCTTACCTGGTACAGCATAACATCCTGAATTCACCGACGATTGACCCTTCCGCCGAATCAATACCGGCCTCTCCCGAGGTGCGCGACAATTTGGCCGGCGAGCAATATCCGGATACAGAACTAGAGCTAGACACAAATGCAGCGGCAATGGCCGGTACACCACCGTCACCTGAACGCATTCAGCAATTACGAGCCGAATTGGACGAACAGCCGCAGAACGCCGTCGAACTGGCCATGGCATATCGCCAGATATTGCAACAACGTCCTCGCAACCCGCGAGCCCGGCAAGGTATAGCCGAGCTACGCAACTGGTATACGGATAATATTCGCGATGCCTTTGATAACAAAGACTTGCCGCGGGCACGTCTGCTGGTCAACCAGTTACAAGAAAGCTTTCCCCGCATCGCCAGCGGTGAACGATTCCAGCGTATGGAGGAAAGACTCACCCAGGCCGAGGCCGTGCAAGCCCACATTGAAAGAGCCCAAGACTTTTTTCGGGCTGATGCATTAACTCAACCGGAAGGCATCAATGCTTTGGCGGAGTACCGTGCGGCCCAAGCCCTGGCTCCAGATAACATCGATGTCCAACTTGGGATACAAAGTATCGCGGATACCCTCCTGCTAAGAGCAAAAGAGCACCAGATGAACGGGGAACTGGAACAGGCATTGGCCGTAACAGCCGAAGGATTAGATGCCTTAAAGGACGAACCGGATTTGTTGGCCTTACAAAAACAATTACAAGATGACCAGCAATATCAGGAGGCCATTACGGTTCAACTCGGTGAGGCAGAAAAACAATACCGCGCCGGCAAACTTGTTAGTCCCAAAGGCAAAAGCGCCTATGATCAATACCAATCGGTACTAAAACAAGACCCTAACAATACGACAGCTAAAACCGGGCTGGATAACATTGAACGGCAACTGCTCAGTAAGGTAAACATCAATATTCGCAATGGAAAATTTGAACAAGCCGGTAGTGCCCTTGAAACCGTCCGCCAGTATTTCGGCAAAACCAATGCGTATCACAAAGCTGAGCAGCAACTGGCACAAGCGATAGAAGCCGCTCGCCCTAAGGTCCAACAAATTGTTTTTAGCGGCACTCAACTCTCATCACTCACCACCCCACAGGCAGAAAAATTACAATTGGGTCGTACTATATATATTGGTTTTGAATATAAAAACTTTGAAGCTGAGACCACCTTACTCCAGGCAGCACTGATGGACGGGACGGGCCGAGTGCAAATAGCTGAAAAACCGGTGATAATCAATGGTATGTCTGGCGAACACTATTTTAGTATTGATCTGCCGGTAGAAGGTTTTACAGATGGCAGCTATAGTTTGCAATTAAAATATGAGAATAAACAATTGAATGCCGGTACCTTCATAGTGGATAATCAAGTACAACCATAAATATAGAGATCGCCTTCATGCGTCTACAATGGATATTCTATCTCGGCTCCCTGACACTCACAGCCTGTCAGACTCCGCCCAACATGCAACAATTGCAAAGTGAAAACCAGGGGCTGGAAGTCGAGCTAAAAGCGGCCGAACAGGACATCATCAGACTGAAAGCCGAACTTGAC
>JAHEIJ010000052.1:0-7517 GCA_024639445.1 Gammaproteobacteria bacterium | reverse complement strand
GTCTGCAAGTCGAATTGAAAGCAGCCGAAAAGGAAATCTCACAACTACAGAAAGAGCGTGACATGCTTCAGTCTGAGCTGGATGAGGCTAAGCGTGTGGTCGGAGTGATGGGCGGTGAAAAATCAGCGCGGGTCAAGGAATCCTCTACCTTACGTAATGAAGTGCGTCAATTCGTACAACGCGAGATCGACGGGCTCAAATCATTCCTGGTTAAAAGCGATTTACTTGACTATGTCGGTGGTGAACAGGTCGCCCGTAAAAAATATGATAATCGTCCGCTGATGCTGGTTGATCTGCAAAACACCGTCCCCCGCCCCGGTGTGCTCACCGGTGTAGGTGGCTACTTTGCCAAGCCCACAGAAATGGTAGTTAAAGTCCTGCGCCCGGTGAATGATAATCTGGTAGTTATTTGGGAAAGCCAACCCATTGCAATCAAAAAGGCAGGACGGGTTAATATGAACTTTCCGGTAACTGTCGGTGTTGAGAAAGGTGACGTACTGGGATATTACTTCCCGAAACTGGCCACCGCGAGTTTCGACACAGGAACAGCCGACACCCGTTACACCAAAAAAAACCTGCGTCCCGGCACCCGGGTTAAGCCTTCGTCCCTTAGTGGAAAGAAAGACCGCCGTGCCTATGCGCTGGGCGTATATGGACTATTGAAATAATCCGGCAACTATTCCGGCACGCCTTGCCAGAGCATTTCATATCCAATTTCATACGTTTCTGAGCAATATTCCGCTAACGCATCAAATTTCGCCTTGAATACATGATCGGCATGCGATTTCTCATGCTGTTCAAAGGACTTCCAGTAAGTCATGATCACCAGATGATCTTCGGTCATCTTGGTCGCGTCAAATGAACCCTGGTCGGAAATAAAGCCGGTATATTTATAAACCTGGCCACCAATAAAACCACCGGCGTCATCACCATAAGTGTTTTTCACCACATTACACATTTCACCCAAAGCAAGTTCAACGTCTTCAACACTCACACCGTCCTTGAGTTTAACAAGATTGAAAAGCATGACAGCACCAAATGGTATAGTAATGGGCGTAAACATTATTGCGGCTCCTTGATTGATGGATTTTACTTTCTTATAGAATTCGTCTATCACTTATGCTCAACGAATATCAGTTTGTCTGTCGCAAATCCAAGTGATTTGGCCTTGGCAACCAGCCTTTCCACGATTCGTTGATCAAGATTGGGATCCCGGGCTAATATCCATAAATAGGACAGATTAGGGCCGCATACCAGAGAATACTGATAGCCATCCTTATCCAGCTCGATAATGTTGTAGCCGCCATAGAACGGACCGAAGAAGGATACCTTTAACTGACCGATATCTGGCTCGCCGACAGAATAGGCTTTGCCTTCTGATTCCTTCCATTTATTCTTATCGGGATTAAAGCCCTTATTAATCACCTTGACCCCACCATCGCCTCGCAGACTGTAATTTGCGGTAACTTGTTCCAGGCCTCGCTCAAAGGAATGATCCATCCGTGCGATTTCATACCAGGTTCCGAGATATCGATTCAGCTCAAAGTCAGTTACCGGTTGAACATGATCTGGTGCAACATCACAGCCCATTAAAAATATGAAACTCAGCCAATAAGATTTACGCATTTATTACTCCAGGAATGTTGTTATTACCTTTTAATCTTTGCCAACGCTGCATGACATAATGCTTGCAGATCACCAGGCGCGAGTTCAATTTCCAGACCACGACGCCCTGCACTGACAAACACCGTGGCAAAATCTGCGACCGAATCATCGATAAAAGTCGGCAAGTGTTTTTTCTGGCCCAGCGGACTGATGCCTCCGATCACATAACCGGTCACTCGTTCAGCCTGGTCGGGATCCGCAATGTCTGCTTTCTTGGCCCCGGCGGCGACTGCAATGGCCTTTAAATCCAGCTGATACGCTACCGGCACAATCCCCACGGCAAGTCGCTTAGTTCCACCTTGCAAGCTCACGAGTAATGTCTTGAACACTCGCTTGTCATCAATACCCAGCGCCTCCGCCGCCTCCAAACCAAAGGAATCGACATGGGGATCATGTGTATATTCATGAATCGAGTATTCAATTTTGGCTTTTTTGGCCGTCTGTATAGCGGGTGTCATTGTATTAACGTACGTCCTCGACGGTAAAGGTGCCACAGACACGAATTTCCAGATCCCGAACCCCTTTTCTTACATTGAATACATAACAATGATTGTCCATATAACCTCGTGCCGTTGCCTTATAGGTAGCCAGTACTTTGCCTTCGGAATACACGGTGACAATAGCCCTGGTACGTATATCAGCATATACCATGTCAGAAAGAACTAAACCAGCACACACAATGGCGACGATAGCTGCAAGTGCTGTTTTCCTTTTCAGTGACGATAGACGCTTCATGAATTGGCCCTCTATATTATTTGCTCACTCATTACTGCATCGTCACATTATCCTCTTCGGGCCTGAACCCCGGCTGAATACGTCACTGCCTAATACATTTGAAGACTATCAATCGTTATATACTTGGCGCCAATATTTGAATGGGTTGAGAAAGCTGTTTTAAGTTTTAACGATACAAATAATTTTTGCTGATAGTGCTCAATAGGATTTTGTCTCCTGTTAGTGCTACAAAACAGCTGCTGACAGCAAATACCACACGGTTTATATGTTATTCATGGCAAGAAAATAAGATTACTTTCTTCATTTTTATGGTAATCATCACAATATTTCATACCTTTGAATTAGTCTTTTCTAATATTAACCGTTTATAATATTGCAAATTCTCCGACAAACCTTGTCGGGTAAAGCGCCGCACGAGTGGAACTCACCAAATAACACAAAAATCGTAATCAGGGACCCGATTACGCCTGCAAGCAACACCCGCGGCGCCGGTAACAATCAACCATATGAGGAATACCTGATGCGATTTACTCCGTTCAGAGCGGCTGCTCTGACCCTATTACTGTCGCTGTTTGCCGTCCAGGCCAACGCGAACCTGACCACCGATCTGGACACCCTGGTGGCCGATCTTGACCTGATCAGCACTGATCTCAACGCCATTACCATCCAGAATGGCACCGCCTGCACAGATCTGGGCACACTGAATACCTCCATTGAGGACTACATCGTCAGCCTTGAGACGGTCACCGCCCAGCTGGCTGCCCCGCTGAGCCTGACCACGGAAGACCTGATCTCACTCGACGCCCTCAGTAACAGGGTCCTGAGCATGGCCAGCGGTAGTAGTACCCTCTCCTGGGATCTGCTCAGCATTGAAAACACCTACGATTTAGTCGAATACCGGGCCGCCCTCAGCGCCATGCTGCGCCTGTCCGATGATATCGGCACCATGGCGGATCGTATCCTGGAAATGGCGGATCGTATCCTGGTGATGGCCGACAACATTGGCCTCATGGCGGATCGCATTCTTATCACCCAGCAATTACAAAGCAGTAATGTCGCGCTGACCCAGGCAGCCATCCTGGTGACCCAGCAAAACATGGTTGCCCTGAGCGACAGCCTTTCCAGTATCGGCTATAACCTCAGCCTCGGCCTGCTGAATGAAGAAACCCAACTGCTCGCCACCAACATGGCGAACACCGTGCTCACCGAGACCAACATGGCGAGCGAGTTGGCTACACTGGAGCTGAACACCACTGCCGTGCTCAACCAGACCGTCAGCCTGTACACCCTGGCGATGCAAAACAGCCAGAGTGCCAGCCACTATATCAATGGCGACACCCTGACCCTGCTCGGTGATCTGTCCAGCATTCACAAGGCGCTGGCCGTTTCACTGGAAACCTACGCCAATGCCGTTAATGCCCTTGCCCCAGTGACGGACAACATCATTCTCAGTGATGCCACGGTAGCCATGCTGCGACTGGCACAGGACATCGGCATTATGTCGGATCGCATCATGGAAATGAGTGACAAGATCATTGTCATGGCGGACAACATCGGTGCCATGTCCGGACGTATCGTGGACACGCAAAACATTCAGCAGATCAATATCGAGCTGACCCAAAGCTCCGTGCTGACCGCGCAGAATGTCACTATCACTGTCATCAAGAACATGGGCCTGTAACGGCACCTGTTGGATTAGGAGAAATATCCATGTTGTTTAATATTCGTAATCTCGCAGCCCCATTGCTTCTGCTGGTTGCACTCATGTTTTCCCACACCGCAATCGCAGCCAAGGCCAGCCTGCTGACCGATTTGCAGGATCTGAACAGCCAGGCCACTGCGCTGAATACACAGCTTGCCGGCATTAACCTGTCCGCCGATTCCGTCTGCGGTCCGTTGGCCAACGCCAGCCAGGCGACCCGCGACCTGGTCAACAGCATCACCGCCATCAACGACAGTCTGGCCGCACCGCTGTCGGTCGACGCCGATGTGCTCACCGCACTTGATGATTTGTTCGTCACCGGTACCGGGATTGCCAATGAATCCCTGCGACTGTCAGTGGATCTGAATGCTGTGTCCACCGCGGCTGATGCTATGACGATCAAGGACGGTATTGTCGCCATGCTGCAACTGTCTGACGATATCGGTACCATGGCCGACCGTATCGGTGAAATGGCCGATAACATCCTGGTCATGTCCGACAACATTGGCCTGATGGCGGATCGTATCCTGCTGACCCAGGAACTGCAGAACCAGAACGTAGCCCTGACCACCAACTCAATTCTACAAACCCAGACCAATGCGCTGACGCTGGTATCCGTGGTGGAAGATGCCACTTATGATTTGAGTTTTGCGACACTCATTGTCGAGGGTAACCTGCTGGCCGCGCGCATGGCGGCGGTCACGTTCGGCCCCCTAACCATGGATAACCAACTGGAAGCTGTCGCGGTCGACGTCAAGGCCTTCCTGAACGATGTCAGCCTCACCAATGACGCCATTTCTGCCGATGCCGCCGCAAACACCATGACCATCAGTGCCGATGCCATGGTGCAGCTGGGTAACATGTCGCTGATGTTGACCGCGCTGGCTACCGCAATCGACGGTTATGTCGTTGCCATCGAAGGAATACAGGCAATCACATCTGATCGGAACCTGACGGACTCCCTGCAAAGCATGTTGCAGTTGTCCGCTGATATCGGTGTGATGGCCAACCGTATCCTGGAAATGGGCGATCTCATCCTGGTAATGGCCGACAACATTGGCCTGCAGGCGGAGCAGATCCTGTTGACCCAGCAAGCCATGAACGTCAACGTAGCCACCACCCAGGCTGCTATTCTTGGTGCGCAGGATATGACTATTATGCTCATCGCGGCTCGCTCGTTATAAGCAAGCAACTGCTTTAAGGGTAATTAAAAAGGGCCAGGTAACTGGCCCTTTTTTTATTGTATTAATTTTGAAATTGCATCAAGTAATATTCAGTTCACTCTATTTTTGCCACGTTAGCTTGCCAGGATAAAATCATGCTCAGGAAGGCAATGCCGGTGAGAGAGGCAAAAATATGCTTCAGCGTATGTCCGCTAATGGACAGTACCTTCATGATCTCATGATCATAATGCTCGGTAATTTTTGCCAGCGCATAAAAAGCAATAATATACCAGAGATATTTCTTCTGATAATTCCCGGAAGGAAACAAGATAAGAATTAACGGAATTAACAGTACCGGCAGGAACTGAACCAGCGCATAGAGGCGGAGATCGCCAACTCCGCGATTTTCTGTATAAATCCAGTAGAGGACTGAGAAAACACCCAAGGCCAATAAGGGCCAGAGAAGTCTCGATCCCACTCGTGCACTAATATGCTCGGACAGGAAAAACGAGAACAGCGCCATAAACGCAACAGCCATTGGCAGTCTGTCCCAAACCAGCGTCTGATTGGTGGGTGACAGATGATAATAGCCGGAACCAAAGCCGGTAAGAATCAGGCCAATAAAGAAAATATAACAGGCACTTTTGGGAGTGAACCCAACAGTATCATGTGTGAACCCAACAGTATCATGTGTGTGAGAAACCAGACTGCGCAGACAATAAACACCAATTATTATAAAGGCAAGATTAGAGAACACATTCAGAAAGTTTGGCACACCCAAAAATTCTCGCTGATCAGCAAATTGATGGTAAGCGGGATCCTGGGGAATCGGCTGAACGAAATATAAAACGGTACCTATTGAAATAATGGTAATGCCAAGTAGTATTACGATTTTCATTGAATGATTCACAATTTCAGCAAAATCCCAATGACCATATTACCTTATTAAGCTTTCACCCCGGTATATCAGGTACCAAAGACCCCACAACCCAAAAACCAAATAGAATACTATAAAAATCCAATATTCTGTCCCGGGGATAAAACTGTAGTTTGGTACGCCTTCAAGAAACCAAAATAAAAAAACGGCAGTGGTAGTCCAATATAATGAAATACCCATCACTGCAGCTGACGTGAACAATGCCCATCTCTTTTTCAGGCTTAACCCAATAATTGAAAGAACAATTAACGGTATGTATATAAGAGTATCACCCACACCAAATGCCCGGTTAAGTTGAACGCCAAATTCACTTATTTCACCAACATCCTCCTGCATCCCCAGACTCACAGCGAATTCGTAGTTAAAAATCGCCATAGTCTGTCCCAGGAGAAGCATTATCACAGACAACGACATAACGATAATTACAACCCAAAACGCTATTGTTCGTTTTGTATATGTAATTGTCGACTCATCATTAATCATGTGCTTATCACGTTTGGGTAAAATGCGCCACGTAAGTTACTGCGGTTTCTAATGACCTGTTATGTGTATTATTTATCATGACTAACTCTTAATATTTCACCTGTTGTTTTTGAAATTTCTGCAGTAGGAACACCCCCAAGCATGTGTGAAGGTAAGCTCCCCTGAATCACCCAAATTTCACCTTGCAGTTTGGCGACAAAAGGTTTTTTCTTGTAGATACCTTCACCGTAAATCGGCAACCAAATAGCTTCCGCTATTTTTATTGCAGTTTCTTTATCTGGCACATAGCCATGTTCTGGCACAAAGGTATGTGTAGAGTCGTCCGCTAATACAGTGCTGCTCATAAACACGGCAAAGATTGAGGTGTAAATGAAGGTTTTCATTTTGCTTCTACACATAACGTGAGAGTTAATGGTCGCAAGCCTAGTTTTCGTTATTTTTTAAACGCCTTATTAGAAGGCGTCAGTTATTCTCTATCTGTATTATTCGCTTCTTGGCTGGGTGATTAGGCCAAAAAGTTAATTGGCTGTCATGAGTATAGTATCTACCGACCAGAGATTTTGACTTTGTTTTTTTCTCTGAAATATGATTTGTAGATTCAACGAAATATATTTGATACTCATCTGGCACAAACTTTCTTGAAGAAAAAATAGTTTCAATTATATTTGCTGCTTGCTTGTCTGTGACTTTTGGAAGATTAGGGCACACGACATAAATGGTTGACAACATCTCATCATATCTGGCTATTTCACGACAAGAATCCGCAAAGGTGCATGTCGAGAATGCAAGCATTAACAATACAAATATATGTCTCATGTTTTACCTTATAACG
>JAHEIJ010000280.1 GCA_024639445.1 Gammaproteobacteria bacterium | reverse complement strand
TGCGTCGTCCATCTTCAAACCGGACGAGTGCGGGTGCCATCATCGAGGTCATGCGCTGATTCAAGGGCCAGCGATGAAACCCATTTGGATTAATATCCTCTTCACCCAGCATATTATTCAGCATCACGCCGGTATGTGGAATTATGGAACCACAGCCCTCGCCGTTACTGACGGTCATGCTGGCGATATTGCCATTACTATCAATCACACTGATATGGGTTGTACCGCGGAAGCTCCGGGCCCTGCCGATGATCTGGTCCCTGTATTGATGCAAAAATTCCGGATTAAGCAGTTGTGTCGCATCGGGATGCACAGTCTCGGATGCCAGTGTTGCCAGGCGAGCATGGTTCGTGAGCTCCATGATGGAAGCCAGTAATTGTAAGTGGTTGGAAGAGCCAAAGGGATAATCCGCCATGTTAACTTGCGCCAATAGATCCAGCGCGAAGGCAATCAATAATCCACCGGAAGAAGGAGGTGAATTGATAAAGACCTGCGCATCGCGATAGGGTATCGCCAGCGATTCCCGTTTGATTACATCATAGCTTTCAAGATCGGCGCGCTGTAGGTGACCTCCACCCTGTTTGTTGAGGTGGCTGATCGCAGCGGCGATCTCGCCGCGATAAAAAAGATCTTGGCCTTCACGTGCCAGTGAGTCGAGAAAGTCAGCCTGGTCGTGCTGTTGCAAAAGTTTTCCCGTGCCGATGATGCGAGAAGTCTGGTCGGGATCCGCATATATTTCGCGGCTCGCGGGAGTCGCAAGGTAAATCGGTTCGATAATACTGAATATGTAGGCCTGAAAATCATTGAGTCGAACACCCTCCCTGGCAAGCTGAATCGCGGGTTCAACCAGCCGTTTCATCGGCATGCTGCATAAATCACGGTGGATCTCAAACAGGCCACGCACACTACCCGGGGTTGCCACCGCACCCAGTCCAATATGAAATTCCTGCTGTGCCGTGCCGAAATCGGCCTCGATAGGATAGAAATCGAGATCCGCGGGATCGCGACATTGCAGCGGGGTCTGGGCAAAGAAATCGTAGACCCGCGGCTTGGTGTCACTGGCGTTAGCGAGCATGAAGCCCCCACCGGCAAGAGAGCAGAGAACGGGCTCGGCGACACAGGCGGCAAAGTGGGCAGCCACAATGGCATCAAAGGCATTACCGCCGTCATGCAAAACCGCTTCTGCCGCCTGTGCAGTGGCAGCATGCCCTGCAGCGACTACACCGTGTGAGCGGCTCATAAACGATTTGCCATGTACGAATGCATACTCACTATTATGCCTTAAACCTGCTACAGGTTGTGAGTAGGCAAAAATTCTGGCAGGCGGGAAAGTGTCCCTGGCTTTAAGTGTATATATTCAAGAGGAACAACTGACTTGTATACTACCGGCCCAATCCGGCGGTGGCTCTGCATAGTGCGCCATTTCAGGATGTTCATCGAAGGGTGCCTGCAGAACCTGCATGAGTCGGTCCAGTTCGGAGTAATCCTGTTTTTGTTCCGCATTTTCAATGGCGACCTGGGCCATGTAATTACGCAGCACATATTTCGGGTTGATTGCCATCATTAATTCACGTCTTTCAGCGTCAGGCTTGGCGGCAGTGTGTAACCGCTTGCGATAATCATGCAGCCATCGATCAAAGCGTTCCCGTTGTAAAAACATATCGCGTAATTCCGGGTGCGTGTCTTTACTGTTCGCCTGAATGTTACCCAGACCACGGAACAGCTGAGTATAGTCTGTTTGACTGCGTTGCATCTGGTCCAACAGCTCACCGACTAATTGCAATACGGCATCGTCCGGTTGTTCAAAGCCGATTTTTTGCGCCATTAAAGAGTAGTAATTGTCAGTAAAGTGATCCTGGTAAGTCTCTAATGCGGCCTTGGCATTATCGACCTCGATCAATGGTGTCATGGCTTGCGCCAGGCAGGTCAGGTTCCAGAGCCCGATCTGGGGTTGTTGATCAAAGGCGTAACGTCCCTGGTGGTCAGAGTGGTTACAGATAAAGCCGGGATTGTAACTTTCCATAAAACCAAAAGGACCATAATCGAGTGTCAGGCCCAGTATCGACATGTTGTCGGTATTCATCACCCCATGGGCAAAACCGACTGCCTGCCATTCTGCAAGCAAGTGCGCCGTGCGTTCGATAATGGAATGCAACAGCGCAGCATATGGCTCCGGTTCATGCTGGAGATCCGGGTAATGATGTTGGATGACAAAATCAGCGAGGGTCTGGAGATGTTCATGTTGCTGGCGGTAGAAAAACACTTCAAACGAACCAAAACGGACATGGCTGGGAGCGAGGCGGGTCAACATGGCGCCGGTCTCTATTTGCTCACGGTAGACTTCATCGCTGCTGCCGACAAGACATAAGGCGCGAGTCGTCGGGATACCAAGACCATGCATGGCTTCACTGCATAGGTATTCACGAATGGATGAACGCAAAACCGCGCGACCGTCACCGTCACGGGAATAAGGCGTCAAACCGCTTCCCTTGAGTTGTAGCTCCCATTTTTCACCATGCTGGTTGGTAATTTCACCCAGCAGAATTGCGCGACCATCACCCAGTTGCGGCACGTAATGACCAAATTGATGACCGGCGTATAACATCGCCAGCGGATCACTGCCAGGCAAAGGCTGTTTACCACTGAATATATCCGCCACTGCAGGATGGTGCTGGACATCGGGAGCGAGGTCCAGCTGGCTGGCGGCATTGGCATTGAAATGCAGTAATTCCGCGCGGCTGGCAAAGGGTGTTGGCTTAACCCGGGAGTAAAAATCCTCAGGCAAGGTGCCAAACGAATTACTAAAGGCTAAATTATTAAGTGAAGAGGACATGGAATTATTTATCGTCAATCTAGGTTCTGTTCAGTATCAAATAGTGGCCTGCAGGGTAATTAACGCGTGTCAGCACTGAAACATTGTGATCATTGTGGTTATACAGGGCCGCCGGATCGTCAGTCTCTTGGCCTGGTTTGGCTGGCCGCACTCATGTGGCTGGTTCCGATTGCCTTTGCGTCGTTTGGGTTCTGGCCCTTTTTCCTGGTTCCGGCCCTGGCCGTTAGTGCATGGGCCTATATCAGTTACCGCTTGCGCTGTCCGGGCTGCGGAAGGAGGTGGTAAACCAAGACCGGACGCTCCTGGGCGCAGCATGGGGGGTCCGTAAGTAGTTGAGTATTTTACTAGGTAATCCTCGCAAAATACAGTCCTGGTCCTGAAAATCGGGGTGCGGTCGAAACCAGCAAATTATTTCCAGGTATCAGGCTAAGGGAGATACTGGGGCCGGGATTGAGAGCATGTTCCGGCCAACATTTCTTCAGGCGTAAAAGCAGCTAAGATTATATAAAAAGGGAATAATGCCGAAGTGGCCTGTAGATTAAGTCAATTACTTAAATGAGCCAGAAACACAAACGTGTATTAAGTGGAATCCTGCAGGAGCCTGTCAGCGGCAACATCCACTG
>JAHEIJ010000279.1 GCA_024639445.1 Gammaproteobacteria bacterium | reverse complement strand
TCTAAATGGTTCCACCTTGCGGCTGTAGGGTGTGATTTTCGATATTTGTTATTTCGCCCCGCGCTGACGCGGATACCCTCGGTGCTCGCACTCAGCGGGCCTCGACGTCAACTCACTCACCGAAAACATTCGCTCAGACAACGTTTCGGCTTAGCCGCTTCCTGCTCCGCGCCTCGGCATCGCCTAAGGGGATATCTCCTTCGATTAACACCGCACTGGTTGGTGGAGAACTTCCCCTTCGACGCGGCCGTGTCCCGCAGAAAAAATCAGAGATCGCGAGCTGTTGTTTGAGTGAATAAAGTGAGTGAGTTTCCAGCGAGCGCTGATTTTCTCGAGGAACGAGGGAATTCTGTTTCGCAACAAATGTTGAGAAACAGAACAAGTCGTGGGGCGTCATTCTTTTGGTGACTTTTCTTGGACGAGCAAGAAAAGTCACTCGCCCTGAGCGCGTCAGCGCAGGGCGAAATTAAAATATTTTTAAAAGCCCCTCACCCCAACCACAAAAATGCCGGTGAAACCAAGGTTCAACATTCCAAGCCAGACTGAAGAGAACCTAACCCACCGGATGATGCTTGCCCACGATGTGCACGCTGCTGGCCTGCAGACCGGCATCACCCATTTCCTCGGTAAACCACACCTCGTCACCAATCTCGAGTGCATCAAAATCCGCATCGACAATGCTGTTGCGATGGAAATAAACATCCCTGCCTTCGGTATCCTGGATGCGTCCATAATCCTCCATGGGTATTAATTCCGTGATACTGCCATGGGGCGGAACTTCATGGCTCTTGACCTTACCACGCTGTTTTCTCGCATAGTCCTGCAGTTGCCGACGTGCCGCATCAAACGCATCACGCACAGCCACATAGGCATCTTCATGGGCATGGTGTTCTTTCGGCGCACGACTGACAACCAGCTCGCCATCAGGTACTGTTAAATCAATCCTGACATGATAGAGATTACCTTTATGGTGATGGCCATGCGGTGCCTCTACCATCACACGGCAAGCCATGATCCGCTCATAAAATTGATCCAGTTTGGCAACTTTATCGCGAATGTCTGCATCAAGGGCATCGGAATGAGGAATATCGCGAAAAGTGATTTCTAAGGGTTGTTTCATAAGTACCCCCTGATTGTCTGATGTAATACTCTAAGGCTTACTACTAAAGTCTTTTGTCACTCATACTCTGCTATGTGTTACTCGCCTGGTTTTTAAATAATAGTCCAATCCCGAATTATTGATGCTTGGTATAAATACTGAATCGCTTTGACCACATCTCAACATCCGGGTATTCAGCGGGTAATGTTTCATGTACTCCCAGTACCAACGCACCAGTTGGTTGCAAAGCCGTAATCAGTTGCTCGGCAACCTGCATTTGTAAAGCCTGATCATAGTACGTAAAAGCCAGATTGCGGCACAAAATCAGATCAAATCCACTGTCGGATATGAACTGACGTATATCATGATATTGAAATGTAATCCGCTGCTTATACTCGGGCTGCAGGCAATAATCCTCATTGCTCCTTGAGAAAGCTTCATCGCGCCATTGTAGTGGCAAATTTCTGATACTACTGTAGGGATAACAAGCGTGTTGTGCGCGGTTGAGTAATTCATATTTCGTATCGGTAGCCAGGATATGCAACTTCAGTTGCGGATATTGCTGCTTCAGACAAAACGCCCACACTAGCGCCAGGCTATAGGGTTCTTCACCCGAGGCGCAGCCGACACTCCATACGCGAACTTCCCGCTTCCCCTGCTGTAAGACTCGTTGACACAGCGCTGGCAACACAGTGTCCGCTAAATAAGTAAACACCATTTTGTCGCGATAGAAACGGGAAATGGTTACCTGACATATTTCATCAAGTTTCTGCCATTCTTCCGAATGCGTTTCAAGGTATGCCAAATAGTCCTTCACACCCGTCAATTGCAGGGTGGCTATTCGCCGTTGGATCCGCTTGCATACCCGGGTACGGATCTTGCGGAATCCTGACCAACGCATATGGAGCTGAGGTAACGCCCATTGCAGGAAGCTGACACACTCATCATCCTTCATATTATCAACACTAGTGCTAGCCGGATTCGCTATCAAGCCGGAATTAACAGGCTACACTTTTCCTATACGTAAGCAAATAGCGGCAAAAGGCTTATCCCATAGACGGGATATCAATCAAGGACGATAAACTTAAGGGAACGGGGATAGCAATTGCGTTGTGAATTGATCTCATGGTCTGAGGTACAACGACTGTGCCTGCGTCTGGCAAACCTGGTCAGGGAATCAAATTATCATCCTGACATCGTGGTTGCCATTGGGCGTGGTGGGCTCGTGCCTGCACGTCTGCTGTGTGATTACCTCGATATCATGGCGTTGACGAGCATCAAGATAGAACACTATTTATCAGGTTCCACCAAACAGGAACAAGCTGTCATTCGTTATCCCCTGTGTATTGATATCGAAAACCAGCGTGTGTTGCTGGTTGACGATGTCAACGACAGTGGTGATACCCTTGATGTCGCGCTGCAACACTTACATAGTTTTAAGCCCAGCGAAGTGCGCACCGCCGTCATGCACCATAAAATCACCACCCACCGTAGCGTCGACTATGCTGCCAGAAAGATCGTCAAGTGGCGTTGGTTAATCTATCCTTGGGCAAGAGTTGAAGATATTTCCGACTTTATTCAGCGCCTGGCACCGCTGCCAAAAACGCTGCAAGAAACGCAAAAGCAACTGTCCAAACAGTATGGAATAACCATTTCCCGCCGCGAACTCAAGCAATTTTGGGAATACTTGCCGCCTTCATGATGCGTGATAACAGAAGGAACAGCCAATCATGAATAGCACTGACTGTGATATCAAAGATCTTGCTCTCGGGGATCAGGGACAAAATCGCATCGAATGGGCCATGCAGGAAATGCCCGTTCTCCGTGAGTTAATTGCACGCTATCACAAATCGCGGCCCTTAGAGGGAATCCGTATGAGCGGTTGTCTGCATATCACCACGGAAACCGCCAACCTGGCCCGAACCCTGAAGACAGCAGGCGCTGACCTTGTGCTCTGCGCCAGCAACCCGCTGAGTACCCAGGACGATGTGGCCGCCGCCCTGGTGGCTCATTATGAAATTCCGGTATATGCCATTCGTGGCGAAAGCACTGAAATCTACTATCAACATATCAATGCTGCGCTGGATCACCAGCCGGTGCTCACCATGGATGATGGTGCGGATCTGGTCAGCGAAATCCATAAGCATCGTACTGACCTTGTGACCAACATGATGGGGGGAACCGAGGAAACCACTACCGGCGTAATTCGTCTACGCGCGATGGCAAAAGATGGGGCACTGAAATTCCCAGTTATTGCCGTTAATGATGCGATGACCAAACATTTATTTGATAATCGTTATGGTACCGGTCAGAGCACATTGGACGGTGTCATCCGGGCAACGAATATATTACTTGCAGGTAAAAC
>JAHEIJ010000278.1 GCA_024639445.1 Gammaproteobacteria bacterium | reverse complement strand
GTGAATTAGGCTATGCCCTGTCTCATGCCTTTGGTGCGGCGTTTTTCAATCCGGACCTGATCGCCTGTTGCGTGGTGGGTGACGGTGAAGCGGAGACCGGCCCCTTGGCCACTGCCTGGCATTCCAACAAGTTTCTCAACCCGGCACAGGATGGAGCGGTACTGCCGATTCTGCACCTCAATGGCTACAAGATTGCCAACCCCACCCTGCTGGCCCGCCTTGGCCACGATGAGCTCAACAATCTCTTCATCGGCTACGGTTACAAACCTTATTTCGTCGAAGGGTCGGACCCAATCGAAATGCATCAGAAAATGGCCGCCACGTTTGATGCGGTTATTGATGAAATCAATACGATTCAGAACAATGCACGCGTCAATGGCAATCTGCAGCGGCCACTGTGGCCCATGGTCATACTGCGAAGCCCAAAAGGCTGGACCGGTCCAAAGGAAGTGGATGGCAAAAAGACTGAGGATTACTGGCGCTCCCACCAGGTACCGTTCTCCGACATGGTCGACAATCCAAAACACCTCAAGTTACTGGATGAATGGCTGAAAAGTTATCGACCCGAAGAACTGTTCGATAGCAGTGGTTGCCTCAAGGATGAACTGCGTGGACTCGCGCCCCAGGGGCAACGACGCATGGGTGCCAATCCTCATGCCAATGGCGGGCAGTTACTCAGGGATCTGAAGCTGCCCGACTTTCGTGACTACAGCGTGAAAGTGACCAAACCCGGGCATACCATCGCCGAGTCAACCCGGGTAATGGGTCAGTTCCTGCGCGATGTGATGCAACGTAATATGGACAGGCACAATTTCCGTGTCATGGGGCCCGATGAAACCGCTTCCAATCGACTGAGCGCTTTGTTCGAAGTGACCAATCGCACCTGGCTGGCGGAGATCCTGCCTGAGGATGAATACCTCTCACCTGACGGCCGGGTCATGGAAATCCTCTCCGAGCATACTTGCCAGGGATGGCTGGAAGGCTACTTGCTGACAGGCCGCCATGGGCTGTTTTCCTGTTACGAGGCATTTATCCATATTGTTGACTCCATGTTCAATCAACATGCCAAATGGATCAAAGTCAGTAAAGAGATTACCTGGCGACGCCCCATTGCTTCCCTGAATTATCTGCTGACTTCCCATGTATGGCGTCAGGATCACAATGGCTTTTCCCACCAGGATCCGGGTTTCATTGATCTGGTCGTCAATAAAAAAGCCAACATCATTCGGGTATTTTTGGCACCCGACGCCAATACACTGCTGTACATTACCGATAAGTGTCTGCGAAGCCGCGATTTCATTAACGTGATTATCGCCGGCAAACAGCAACAACCGCAGTGGCTCGACATGGACGCCGCCATCAAACATTGCAGCGCCGGTATCGGCATCTGGGAATGGGCCAGTAGTGACCAGGATGGCGAACCTGACGTGGTAATGGCCTGTGCCGGCGATGTGCCGACACTGGAAACCCTGGCCGCGGTGGATCTGTTACGCCAGCATGTACCGGAGCTCAAAGTGCGAGTCATCAATATCGTTGACTTGATGACATTACAGCCCAAGGAGGAACATCCCCATGGGCTGAATGACAAGGACTTTGATACTCTGTTCACCACCGACAAGCCGATCATATTTGCTTTTCATGGTTACCCTTATTTAATTCATCGCCTTTGCTATCGTCGCACCAATCATAAGAACCTTCACGTGCGTGGTTATAAAGAAGAAGGAACAACCACAACACCTTTTGATATGGCAGTATTGAATGATCTGGACAGATTCCATTTGGTTGGTGATGTTATCGATCGGGTTCCAAAGCTGGGTTATAAGGCCGCCTATCTGAAACAGCTTATTCGCGATAAACTTATTGAACATCAACAATACATAAATCATTACGGGCAAGACATGCCTGAGATACGTGACTGGAAATGGCCATATTCATAATCACTCTCAAAACTAACTTCAGCCAATTATGTGGACTCAGACATTTGCCATCTGGGCAAGCATTTAAGAATTCATTTTAAATATTGAGATTGGATACATGCAACAGAAAAGCAGACAAACTTATTCATTAGGGGATTTGTATCCACGATCACTGGGCTACCTGACCAGTTATTTACAATCATTGGTTCGTGGCCGCTTGTGGTTAAAAGTTCTGATTGGCATGATATTAGGCATCACTACCGGGATTGTGATCGGGCCATCAGTGGGCTGGGTAGATCCGGCCAACGCTAGCATTATTGGCGACTGGTTAGCCTTTCCCGGAAAATTGTTTCTGGCCTTGATCCAGATGATTGTCATTCCGTTGGTATTCGCTTCCATCATCCGTGGACTAGCGGCAACGGAAGATCTGGAGCAATTACGTAAAATGGGCTCACGCGTAGTATTCTATTTTATTGTCACCACTGCCCTGGCTATTGTTATTGGTTTGGTGATTGCGTCAATTATCAAGCCAGGAGCCTATATTGACAGCCAAACACTGCAAGCCACCATGGCGGCAACACCGGTCACGACAGAACAAACAACTTCCCAGGAAATAAACCTTAATGACCTGCCACAAAAACTGGTTGCGATTTTACCAGCCAATCCACTGAATTCCATGGTAGAAAGCAATATGTTGCAAGTTGTCATTTTCGCGATGGTCGTGGGCGTTGCACTCGTGATGATGGCGCCGACACAGGCCAAGCCCATGTTGGATCTTCTGGGTTCGTTACAGGAGGTCTGTATGACGGTAGTACGCTGGGCTATGTTGCTGGCCCCAATAGCTGTTTTCGGCTTGCTGGCACAATTAACTGCAAAGCTGGGACTGGATGCGTTAGTTGGCATGGCCATTTATGTCGGGACGGTGTTACTCGGGTTATTGCTACTATTCATTGTCTATCTAATTATTATTTATGTAGTGGCAAAACAACGTCCGCTGGGATTTATCTATTCAATTCGCGATGTGCTATTGCTGGCCTTTTCAACCTCAAGTTCGGCCGCCGTAATGCCCTTATCCATCAAGACTGCCGAGGAAAAACTCAAGGTCAGACCTTCGATCTCACAATTTGTCATTCCCTTTGGTGCGACCATTAATATGAACGGTACTGCCCTGTACCAGGGAGTGGCCGCTATTTTCCTCGCCCAGGTATTTGGTATAGAAATTGGTATGAGTGGCATGATACTTATTGTCTTGACCGCAGTAGGGGCTTCAATTGGCGCACCGGCGACACCCGGCGTTGGTATTGTCATTTTATCCATGGTGCTGGGCACAGTGGGTATTCCAGCTGCTGGCATTGCCTTAATCATGGGTGTGGATCGTATTCTCGATATGAGCCGCACGGCCATCAATGTCAGTGGCGACCTGGTTGCCGCTAAAGTCATGGATCGCTGGGTTGGCGCCGCCTCAAGCGCGCTCTCAAGGAGCGATCGCGCACCTCTTGGAGACTCTTGAACGATATACGAAATCGCTTCGTCGAGGGCAGAGCGTGCTTCGTC
>JAHEIJ010000051.1 GCA_024639445.1 Gammaproteobacteria bacterium | reverse complement strand
AGCAACTGACATTGATCGTCGCAGGCGTGCTGGTGATATATCTGGCCCATTCCACCCTGCATTAAGTTTGGTATGTCATCTAAATGAAGGACGACTGGCATGACGGCAAAACAGAAGTGGTACATGCTGACCCTGGTAGGCAAGGATCGACCGGGTATCGTGGCGCATGTTACCTCAGCCTTGTACGAAGGTGGCGCTAACCTGGGGGAGACCTCAATGATGCGCCTGGGCGGCAACTTCAGCATCATGATGATGGTGCGATTCGGCGGCAACACCCATGCCTTGCATGATCTTGTTGGGGGCGTCGCCGAGTCCCTGGATCTGCATTTACATATCGATCATATCGATGCCCGCTTGCATGATCACCGCATTCCTGATGTGCGGATTTCCGTTTACGGTGCGGATCGGGCCGGTATCGTGGCGAAAGTGACGGGGGTGTTGGCGGAAGCCGGCTTGGATATTCTCGAACTGGAATCCGATGTGGGCGGGACCAATGCCGAGCCAATTTATATCATGAGCATTGAAGGCTATGCCGCAGAAGGGATCCCTGCGTTGGAATCAGCACTTGAAATCGTCAGGGCAGAAGGCATTGATGCCAGTTTGCAACCCATTGAAACCCTGGTGGGATAATTTCGTCTCGGTCCGTTAGTCGTTTCCATGCCTGTGCTTGAACTTCTTCAGTATCCCGATCCCCGCTTGAAACAAGTTTCCACTCCAGTGCAAAATTTCGATGTGCAGTTGCAGGCATTTATTACCGATCTGGAACGGACAATGCGCGCCGGTCCGGGCGGGGTGGGCATCGCGGCTCCGCAGGTGGCACGCTTCGAGCGTATTGTGATCGTTGACGTGTCGAGTAAGCCGAAGATCAGTCACCATGGGCGACTGGTACTGGTTAATCCTGAAGTTCTTGCGTGGGAAGGCACGGTGATGGGGCGGGAAGGGTGCATGTCAGTGCCCGACTATACCGGTAATATAATTCGCGCCGAACAGATTCAACTTAAGGCATGGGATGAGCATGGTAAGGTGCAGGAATATGAGATGCAGGGATTTGAAGCACGCGCCGTTCAACATGAAATCGATCATCTTGACGGTATATTATTTCTCGATCGGCTTGTGAGTCGACGCCATGATTTATATCGCCGCAAGGTGTATTAACCAAGATGAAAAATGACGAGACATTACTGTTAGTGTTGCTTGTTATTGCGCTCGCGTTGCTTGTGCTGTTTTCCCGCTGGCTATTTCGTAAAGCGGATGCGGCCAATGTGGCCGATTGGGGAAGTAAGTGGAAGAATCGCATTGACGGCCTGAATCGTCTTTTCTTACGAAACTATCACAAGTGTCACATTGAGCCGGTTCCCCTGCCGACGGAAGGTCCCGCGTTGGTGGTTGCAAACCATATTTCCGGCCTGGATCCCATGATGATGATCGCTGCCTGCCAACGACCGGTGCATTTCATTATCGCTTCCGAGCAATATTACCGCTTTGGT
The DNA here is from genome assembly GCA_024639445.1 of Gammaproteobacteria bacterium. Lineage (GTDB taxonomy): Bacteria > Pseudomonadota > Gammaproteobacteria > UBA6429 > Thiohalophilaceae > JAHEIJ01. Next base: position 9,695 of record JAHEIJ010000051.1, on the reverse strand, counting down.
CTAAACTGGCTGTTTCGCCTGGGAGGTTGTATCCCGGTGGATCGTTCCAGCCGGGACGACAGTGCCTTTCGGGCGGCGTTGCAGGCGTTGCATGAAGGCAAGGTCGTGGGATTGTTTCCGGAGGGAGGCATGCACCTGCCGGGTAAAGGACCGAAGCGGCTGAAACGCGGTGTGGCGCGTCTTGCCAAACTGAGTGGCTCGCCCGTCTACCCCATGCATGTATCCGGAGTGAGTTTACCCGGGCATGTTTTGCCGGCGGTGATCTGGCCTAACCAGGCTCGCCTGGAAAGCCACCCGCCTGTGGCTTGCGATACTCTGGAAGAAGGGGAATGCCTGGAACAACTGCTGCAAGTCCTGAAAAACTCGAGTCACTAGCCAACTAGTGTTAGTAGTATTATCCCAGCTAGACGGCTATTGGTTTTACCATGCCGCTTGAAAGCTTGCGGAACACCCCTATTTATCTATCATCTCAGTATTAAATTTATAAGGGGCCGCATTAATGCGCATGGATAAACTTACCAGTAAGTTCCAGATGGCGATAGCCGACGCCCAGAGTCTGGCCGTGGGTCGCGATCATCAATTCATGGAACCAGTCCATTTGATGAGTGCTCTGCTGGACCAGGATGGCAGTACTGTTTCCCATTTGTTGACCCAGGCGGATGTCAATGTGAATCTGTTGCGCTCCCAGCTAGGGGAAGCACTGGATCGCCTGCCCACCATTGGTGAGGCGACAGGTGATGTGCATATCTCCAATGATCTCTCCCGTCTTTTGAACCTGACCGACAAACTTGCGCAAAAGCGCAATGATCAATTTATCTCCAGCGATCTGTTTATTCTGGCAGCGGTGGAAGACAAGGGTGAACTGGGGGATTTGTTACGTAAAGCCGGAGGGAGTAAGGGTGCACTGGAAAAGGCTATCGACAACGTGCGCGGTGGCCAGACGGTTAACGACCCCAATGCGGAGGAGCAACGCCAGGCATTGGAAAAATACACCATCGATCTTACGGAGCGAGCCGAGCAGGGCAAACTGGATCCGGTGATCGGCCGGGATGATGAGATCCGCCGCACCATTCAGGTGTTGCAACGCCGCACCAAGAACAACCCGGTCTTGATCGGTGAGCCGGGAGTGGGCAAGACCGCCATCGTCGAAGGTTTGGCGCAACGCATTATTAACAGTGAAGTCCCGGAAGGTTTGAAGCACAAGCGTGTGTTATCGCTCGATATGGGCGCGCTGTTGGCCGGTGCCAAGTTCCGGGGTGAATTTGAAGAACGGCTCAAGGCAGTACTGAATGATCTTGCCAAACAGGAGGGGCAGATCATCCTGTTTATTGATGAAATACACACCATGGTCGGTGCCGGTAAGGCGGAAGGGGCGATGGATGCCGGTAATATGCTGAAACCGGCGTTGGCGCGAGGTGAATTACATTGTGTCGGTGCCACCACCCTGGATGAATACCGTAAATATATCGAAAAGGATGCCGCGCTGGAGCGCCGTTTTCAGAAAGTGCTGGTGGATGAACCGAGTGTCGAGGACACGATTGCCATCCTGCGAGGTCTGAAAGAGAAATACGAAGTGCATCACGGGGTGGATATTACCGATCCGGCGATTGTCAGTGCGGCGACCTTGTCACACCGATACATCACGGATCGCCAGTTACCGGATAAGGCCATTGATCTGGTGGATGAGGCCGCGAGCCGGATTCGGATGGAAATCGATTCCAAGCCGGAAGAAATGGATCGCATGGATCGCAAACTCATTCAGCTCAAGATCGAACGGGAAGCCCTGGCAAAAGAGAGTGATAAAGCCTCGCGGGAGCGACTGAAGAAACTGCAAGACGATATAGCGATAATGGAACGTGAGTACAGTGAACTGGAGGAAATCTGGAAAGCGGAAAAGGCCGCGGTGCAGGGCGCCACACATATCAAGGAAGAACTGGAGCGTGCCCGGCTGGAACTGGAAACCGCCCGACGTGCCGGTGACCTGACCCGTATGTCCGAGTTGCAGTATGGCCGAATTCCGGATCTGGAAAAACAACTGGAGATGGCATCAGAAATTGAAACGCAGGACACCAGATTATTGCGCAACAAGGTGACCGAAGAAGAAATTGCTGAAGTCGTTTCCAAGTGGACCGGCATACCTGTGGCGAAGATGCTGGAAGGTGAACGGGAAAAATTACTCCGCATGGAAGACGCACTGCATACCCGTGTCATAGGCCAGGATGAGGCCGTGAAAGCCGTGTCCGATGCCATTCGGCGTTCACGGGCCGGGCTGTCCGATCCCAATCGTCCCAACGGATCGTTCCTGTTCCTCGGACCGACCGGTGTGGGCAAGACGGAGCTGACCAAGGCGTTGGCTGAATTTTTATTTGATACGGAAGACGCCATGGTGCGCATCGACATGTCCGAATTTATGGAAAAGCATTCGGTCGCGCGCTTAGTGGGCGCACCACCTGGATACGTTGGCTATGAAGAAGGCGGATATTTGACCGAAGCGGTGCGGCGCAAACCTTACTCGGTGATTTTGCTGGACGAAGTCGAAAAGGCCCACCCGGATGTCTTTAACATATTGTTGCAGGTTCTGGATGATGGTCGCCTCACCGATGGTCAGGGCAGGACCGTGGATTTTCGTAATACGGTGATAGTGATGACCTCTAATCTGGGATCGCAACAAATTCAGGAAATGGCGGGTGAAGAAAACTATGACGCCATGAAGAATGCCGTCATGGAGATCGTTGGTGGGCATTTCCGACCGGAATTTATTAACCGGGTCGATGAAATAGTGGTATTTCATCCACTTGATAAAGCGCAGATTCGCGCCATTGCCAGTATCCAATTTGAATATTTGCGTAAGCGGTTACAAGATCGCAATATTGACCTGCGCCTGACTGAAGCCGCACTTGATAAAATTGGTGAGGCAGGCTTTGATCCGGTCTATGGTGCCCGCCCCTTGAAACGCGCCATACAACAGGATATCGAAAACAGTTTGGCACAGGAAATTCTGGCCGGTAAATTCATGCCGGGTGATGTTATTGAAATTGACGTGACGGGTGATCAGTTCAGCTTCAATAAGTCCAGGCATAAAGCCAGCGCAGCATAACTATTTACGTGATACATCTATTGAGCCTCGTGATCCAGGCGGGGTTTTTTCATTGGCTTGCTGGGCGCTGCCACCACGGGATCTGATGGCTGGCCAGGGATTGAATTACAAGAATTTTAATCGGGTGTGTAGCGTGGTAAATCGAAGTAAAACTTCGTACCAATGTCTTTATCACTTTCAAAACCGACAGTGCCCCCATGGGCTTCAATGATGGCTTTCACAATACTGAGACCCAGACCATAGCCACCACCTGATCGACTGTCTGAACTGTCAGACTGGCTGAATTTTTCAAACACTCGGCTCTTGAATTCGGATGGAATTCCAGGACCTTTATCTTCTATACAGACGCGTACGCTATGCACTGATGGCGTAAGCGTAATCTGGACTGTGTCGTTGCGATTGCCATACTTTGCTGCATTGGTTAACAGGTTTGTCATTGCCTGGTAGAGACGATTCTGATCCGCATTCAGCAGTATCTCGTCTTGTTGTGGATTAAACGCATAAACAACATTAAATTGACGGGCATACTCACGGTTCTCTTCAATAGAGTGCTGGATAATATCAATTAAGTTAACTGGCTGCATGTCGAAGTCCATCTTGCCGCTTTCCAGTTGACGCATATCCAGTAGATCATTAACTAACAGAATCAGACGTTCACCGTTCTTCTGGGCAATGTTGATCAATTCATCTGCTTTTGCGGATAGTTGACCACCTACACCGTTGGCGATAAGAGCCAGCGATCCATGAATCGCTGTCAAGGGGGTACGTAGTTCATGGCTGACAGTGGCAAGAAACTCATCACGTGCCACTTCAGCCTGGCGGCGTAGATTCTCTGCCCGTCGATACAGGTAAAGCATGATAATGGCAAAAATCAGGAATGGCACGAAGATCATCAAAGATTGCAGGATCAGTTGCTGTTGAAAATTCGTAAACAAATCGCTTCGGTATAATGCGGCGATATCCCATTGCGTACCTTGTACACGGTGAACACTGACAATGCGGTTGACTTCCTCGAACGTTAAGTGAAAATCTTCACGGTCCAGGCTGTTGCGTGGACCTTCTGCTGTAATTTCGATCAGCGGCTTTTCGCCAGGTAATATCAACATCAGTTCATAGTTTGCAGGTTGTACATTACTGAGCAGATCACTCAATAAATCGGCATTAAAACTAACAAATAAAATATGATTTGTAGTTGTGTCAGCCATTCTTGCCATAATGTCGAAGTGATACATAAACGGATGTGGGTGCAGGCGGGGGGAGTTCAGGTCGTTCAAGGCAAAGTCCACAATATCCACTTGACAGAGCATGTTAACCTGTCCATCAAAGTCGTCGATATAAGTACCACCCTCATAATCGGCTATGGTGAAATTGAAGTAACCCGGAAAGAATTCCCGTAACTTGTCATTAAGTTTTTGTTGATATGATTCAGAGTCAGGTTGCCGGATCAACTGGTCGAGTAAAGGTCGTTGTTCCTTGCTGAATAATTTAACCAGGCGTTTTTTATTGACAATGTAGCGTGCGATTTCATCGGCAACACCAGCCGTGGCCTGACGCGCGACAGCTTCATTATGTCGGAAAAATTCGTCATTTCTAGCTATGGCAACCCAGAGCAATACCAAACCAAAGAAGGCAACGGTGATCAGGATAAATACCGGATAACTTTTCATTGGATATTAACTAACCTGGTGCACCAGCTGATTGTTGTACGGTATATTGATATATCATTTCCGATAAGTGTCAGTTAGATCTTCATGCCCGTTACCCTGTCCTTGGCGTGCAGGTATTCCTGCTCAAGCAGGACACCATCGTCTGTAAGACGACGTAATTCCTTTAGTTCGATTTCCAGCATCTGTTTCTTGTTTAAGGTGACAACCTGGCTGGCAGCCAGAACCCGGGTTTTCAACTCGTCAGTAAAGTGTCTGAACTCCTGTTTATTGGGTCGGTTTATTAACAGACTAATAAGTGGGCAGTTGCCATAGCGACTTCTGAATTCCATCACATTGGGGGATGAATAGAGGAACATTAATAAAGCAGCTAATGCTAATAAAAGAAATAGCGTGATAAAGGGAATCAACTGGCCTATGGTTTTACTGTCGGGATGTAGAAAGAGGTATATAGCGTAGATAAGCGTTGCAAGACCGAAATAGCTTAATCCTAACAGCCAACGCCAGGATATGCGGCGATGCAGGATTGGCCAGGGTTCCAGCATGCCCATGTTCAAATGATATGTTTTATCCCCGAATACATTATGGATATTAATTCGAATAAATTTGTCATTGTAGATTTCAAATCGACGTACCTCACCCTTGAAGCGAGATTCCTGCACCATGACCCGATTGATCTGTTTTCTAGCCATAATTTCTATTTTATTTAGAGATATATGCAATTCTAGTTGGCTATTCAATCATAACCCAGTGAAATGAGTTGCCGCCAACCCCACAGAGGTAGAAATTCTATTACCTTCAGCTTACTGAACTCTAGCAGTCTCAGAGGGTCATAGATCTGGATATAGTGATATTAAATATTAATAAATATTAACAAAATAGATGTCTGATTCAGAGAGAGAAACCCGATGCTCATAAAAAAACCATTTGCTGTTAAGCCCTCAGAGATCACAGATCGTTCAGTTTACATGAATCGGCGTAAATTCATGCAGACCACAAGCGGATTTTTCCTCGCCGGTATTTCCAGCCTGGTAACGGCCAAAACTTCGGAACAGCAGCAGGGCGCTGGACTGGCGAAACTTGATTACCAGGCAACAGCAGCTTACTCGACTGATGAGGAAAAAACGCCATATCAACACGTCACTCAATACAATAACTTCTATGAGTTCGGAACAGATAAATATTCACCTGCACATGAGGCACAGAGCCTGACAACTCGCCCCTGGTCCGTGACGGTTGAAGGCGAGGTAGCAAAACCGGGAACCTATACCCTGGAAGATATTCTTAAACCACATGCACTGGAAGAACGTATATATCGTTTACGTTGTGTGGAACGCTGGTCAATGGTGATTCCCTGGATAGGTTTCCCTTTGGCAGATTTGATTAAACGTTTCGAACCGACATCAAGGGCCAAATATGTGGAGTTCACAACCCTGCATCGGCCTGAGGAAATGCCGGGGCAAAAGCGCAGGGTGCTTGACTGGCCCTATGTCGAAGGCCTGCGCATGGATGAGGCCATGCATCCATTAACAATCATGGCAGTCGGTTTATATGGCGAAGTATTACCGAATCAGAATGGCGCGCCAATGCGTCTGGTCGTGCCCTGGAAATATGGTTTCAAGAGCATCAAATCGATCGTCAAGATCCGTTTTACTGAGCAGCAACCGGTCAGTGCCTGGACACGAACTGCACCTCATGAATACGGGTTCTATGCCAATGTGAATCCAGGTGTTGACCACCCGCGCTGGAGTCAGGCGCGAGAGCGGCGGTTGGGTGAATTTCTCAAACGTAAGACACTGCTGTTCAACGGCTATGCGGATGAAGTCGCGAGCCTGTATACAGGCATGGATTTAAGCAAAAATTACTAACCGAAGGTATATGGCACTAGCAGGACGGTTTGCATGTGCTGTTTGCTCAGATAATCACCATCTCGTTTTCTACAACTAATGTCGTTGTCGCATATACAATTCGTCAAGCTGGTATTGTTTGTTGTTTGTCTGATACCCGCCACAGTACTGGGTTGGAATTTTTACCACGATCAGTTGGGGGCTAATCCCTTTGAGGCATTGACCCGCGAATCAGGGGAATGGACTCTGCGCTTCCTGTTAGCAACACTGTTAATGACGCCCTTGCGCGGTGTATTGCACCAGTCCTGGCCGTTGCAACTGCGGCGCATGCTGGGCTTGTACAGTTTTTTCTATGCCTGCCTGCATCTTCTGACCTACTTGTGGTTTGATCAATTTTTCGACTGGCAGGAAATTACCAAGGATATTCTGAAACGTCCCTTTATTACCGTCGGGATCACGGCGTGGATCCTGTTATTACCCCTGGCGGTCACCTCTACGAATAGCATGATGCGGCGTCTGGGTCGGCGCTGGAAGCATTTGCATCGCAGTATTTATCTGATTGCTTCACTGGGGGTGTTGCATTTTCTATGGATGGTGAAGGCAGATCTGCGTGAACCCTTGATCTATGCAGCCATACTCCTGATTTTACTGGGGTATCGCGTGACCAAGTGGTGGCAAAAGCGCGCATTTTCGATTGCGGCCCGGCAATAACACCTGAAGCAATCTCAGCAGTGGTACGTCTTTCACTCTGAATGCAGGCTGCAAATCGCAACATTTTTGTGAAATTTTATTCAGAGCGTGCCCAGGCCCTGCCAGAAAGGAGCGGTTTGTACTATGATGCGCCGCTGAACAAATAAAAAGACATAACAATTAAATTTACGCGCACGCTTAACGAGCGCGGTCAAAATCGTATAGAAAAACAAATACTTAAGTTAGGAGGAAGACTCAATGTCTATCAATCGCCGTGAATTTATCCAAATCATGGGGATGGCGGCGGCGGCCGGCATGTTACCTGGGTGTGATAGCAAGACCAGCGGGACCGCGGGTGTGACCACAAGCAGCCAGGCACCCAAGGATCCCTATGCGTTGCCGGATTTCGGCAATGTGAACCTGATGCACTTTACCGATTGTCACGCCCAGTTGTTACCGATCTACTTCCGTGAACCCAACGTTAACCTGGGTATTGGAGATGCACTGGGTCGTCCCCCGCATCTCGTGGGTGAAAAGCTGTTACAGCATTTTGCTATTAAACCGAATACCCTGGAAGCCCATGCTTTTACTTACCTGAATTTCGCCGAAGCATCCAAAACCTATGGCAAGGTGGGTGGCTTTGCGCATTTACGCACCCTGGTCAAACGTCTGCGTGCCGACCTGGGTGTCAACAAGACCCTGTTGCTGGACGGGGGGGACACCTGGCAGGGATCCGGTACCGCATACTGGACTCGTGGCAAGGACATGGTGGGTGCCTGTAACAAACTGGGTGTTGATGTTATGACCGGCCATTGGGAATTCACTTATCTGGACAATGAAGTGATCTCCAACATCGGTGACTTCAAGGGTGATTTCGTCAGTCAGAATATTTTTGTTAACGATGATGCAGCGTTTGATTATCAGTTTGCGGATTTTGATGGTTTTAATGAAGATACTCAGCGGGCGTTCAAGCCCTATGTCATCAAGGACATGAATGGGGTACGCGTGGCGGTGATTGGACAGGCCTTCCCGTATACACCAATCGCCAACCCGAGTCGTTTTATCCCAGATTGGACATTTGGTATACGCGATGGGGATATGCAGGCTATCGTTAATACCGTGCGTGAGAATGAAAAACCGGATGTAGTCGTGGTGCTCTCGCACAACGGCATGGATGTGGATCTAAAAATGGCATCCGTGGTGAGCGGGATTGATGTGATTTTCGGTGGTCATACTCATGATGGAATACCGGCGCCGAGCGTTGTTAAAAACAAGGGCGGTCAGACTCTCGTTACCAACGCTGGTTCCAACGGCAAGTTCCTGGGTGTAATGCAACTCGATGTCCGCAATGGCAAGGTACAGGATTTCCGCTACAAATTGATGCCGGTCTTCTCCAACTTACTGGAGCCGGATGCAGAAATGTCAGCCTACATCGAGGATGTACGTAAGCCCTATGTCGATATCTTGCGTGAGGAACTGGCAGTAGCGGATACGGTGCTGTACCGCCGCGGCAATTTCAATGGCACCTTTGATCAAATCATCTGCGATGCATTGCGTAAAGTAGGTGGGGCGCAAATTGCCCTCTCGCCCGGCTTCCGTTGGGGTACCTCAGTTCTGCCCGGACAGGCAATCACCATGGATAATGTCATGGACCAGACCTGTATTACCTATCCGGAAACCTATGTGCGCGAGATGAGCGGACAGACTATCAAGGATATCCTTGAGGATGTGGCCGATAATCTGTTTAACCCGGATCCTTACTATCAGCAGGGTGGCGATATGGTACGCGTGGGTGGACTGGATTACACCATTGACCCGAAACAGAAAATCGGCAAGCGTATTACCGATATGCGACTCGATGATGGTACGATGATCGAGGCGGACAAGAATTACACTGTCGCCGGTTGGGCCACGGTAGGTGAAAAGGCGCCGGGTAAACCCATCTGGGAAGTGGTGGCTGAATATCTGCGTGACGAGAAAGTTGCCAAGATCAGCAAGCTGAATTCACCAAAGATCGTTGGTATGGACGGCAACCCGGGAATTTCCTGAAGTTAACCCGTAGGTTAATGCAAAAAGGGAAGGCAGTGCCTTCCCTTTTTTATTTTGAAGCTGGTTTGAAACTTGGTTTGTCGATCGGACTCAGCTTTCTGCCCCTAAGGCTTTTGCCCGATTGCTGCTAGTGTCTTGTCGTACCGGCAGGGTTAACCAGTCCCCCGCATGCTGCGTGATTACATCCGCCATGACTTGAATATGGCCTGCCTCGGCGTTGAGGGCCGGGATATAGTGGAATTGCTCTCCACCTGCCTGTAAAAAGATCTCGCGATTTTGCATATTAATCTCCTCCAGGGTTTCCAGGCAGTCGGCTGCGAATCCGGGACAGATGACCTGTACACGGCG
>JAHEIJ010000050.1 GCA_024639445.1 Gammaproteobacteria bacterium | reverse complement strand
AACTGATTGGGTTTGACAAAGCAAAAGACTCAGTGCGTTTTACGATTTCTGAAAATGGCATTGTGGTAGTGCCAAAAAATTATAGTTTTACAAATAATTAAAAAATAATTCAACTAGCCCGGGGGCTGATATCGGGTAATTGGTTTTGTTGTAACACATATTCGGCAAAATCATCTGGCGACATTGGCGGCGCAAAATAGAAGCCTTGACCATGATCACACTGCCTCGAACGTAATAACTTCAACTGTTGTTGTGTTTCAATACCCTCTGCGATTACGTTGAGCTTAAGTTCATGGGCAAGCGCAATAATTGAACTTGTAATGGTTGCGGCGCCCTCATCTGCAGGAATATCACGGATAAATGACTGATCGATCTTTAAGGCGTCAACAGGCAGAAGTTTAAGATAACTCAAGGATGAGTAACCTGTGCCAAAATCGTCTATTGAAAGTTTAACCCCCATTGCATGTAGTTTATCCAGGATATACACGGTATCGATTCGATCCTCCATTAACAAACTCTCGGTTATTTCAAGCTCGAGACGGTGTGGTGACATTCCGGTAGTAGCAAGTGTTCTGTAGACCATGTCGACGAAATTACTCTGGATAAATTGCCTGCAGGATACATTTACTGATATGCGGTCAATCAAAATCCCTTGCGCATGCCAATCCCTATATTGTTTACATGCTGCTCTAAGAACCCATTCGCCTATTGGTTCTACCATTCCCGTGTCTTCAGCCAAAGAGATAAAGCGTGAAGGTGGAATGACACCATGTTCAGGATGATTCCAGCGAATCAATGATTCCGCACCCACAAGTTCACCTGTTTGAAGATTAAGCTGAGGTTGGTAAAGAAGTTCAAATTCCTCTCGCTGCAGCGCATGGCGCATATCATGCTCCATATTGGTTCTTTCCATGTCCTCCAGGTTCATTTTTTCTTCGAAGAACATGTATTTTCCGCTACCGAGTTCTTTGGCCCGGTACATTGCAGCATCAGCATGTTTCAATAGTTCTTCACTGTTTGTGCCATCCGACGGGTAGATTGTTATCCCGATGCTCGGAGTGACAAACACTTCATGTGGGCCGATTTTGAATGATTTTGATATCCTGGTTATGATGTTTTCAGCAATTGTGCTGGCATCCTTGGGGCTGAATATGCTTGAAAGTATTACAATAAACTCATCACCGCCCAGGCGTGCCACCGTATCAGTTTCCCTGACGCAATGAATAAGTCTAACTGCAGCCTGTTGTAATAATTGATCTCCAATAGAATGGCCAAGAGAATCATTGATGTTTTTAAATCGATCCAGATCGATATAGAGCAACCCAACCAGTTGGTTTTCACGATGTGCATGGATTATTTGTTGCTCCAGGCGATCATTTAATAATTGCCTGTTTGGAAGGCTGGTAAGCGTATCGTAGTGAGCCTGATAATATAATTTCTCATCACGAGATGCGGTTGCTAGCGCCACCGCAAGCCTGTCAACCAGATCGCGTATATAACCAAGTTCTTCACTATTAAACGACAACTCCTCTGGATAGGATAAACTGACAATCGCGTTCAGGCTGTCATTTATAACTATGGGGAATACTTGTATAATTTCTGCGTCGCGTTTTTCCAGATGCTCAAGAAATTTCCAGGAATCTTTATTAAGATTCACATTAAACGTATTGCTATAAGCCAGCAACATATTTGATTCTGAATTGGGGATAACAATCTCTTCTACCTTAGGCATACGCTCAGTGCCGGCAATACTTATGTACGCCCAGCCAATTTCTGGTTCTTCCTTGTCAGTAAGCGCAATGCTTATAAGTTCGCATGGTGTGATTTCGTGAATTCTTTTTAATATTGTCAGTAAAACAGTCTCGATATTCGGATTAGACAAGATGAGTTGGTCGAGTTCAGATAATATAGTCAGCGCATTAATCTGCTTGCCTAAACGAGCCGTCATTATATTAAATGAATTCGCCAGGCTTTCGAATTCATCATTACTGTCAACCTTGACTGGCTTATTAAACTCTCTATTTGCTACTTGCCGCGTACCTTCCATGAGTTTTTCTAGCGGAATCATACTGCGTCGAATTTGGGTAATACTTAGAAACAATATGACAAGAAGTGACAGGAAAATAACAAGAGGGAAAATCTTGCTAAACATGCTGATTGGTAGAAGGGCATCGGCTTCCCGTTGACTCGCAATAATTCTCCAGCGAGGTCCATTAAAGCGGGACTTGACAAATAACTCCCAGCTGACGGCAAGATATTGCTCATCATCATAAATCCAACGCATATTATCTGACTCAGAGGTAGTAATGTTCGAGTCTATTTGGTTCAAGAAATTAGCGGAAACCGGGTGGGAACAAAAAAGGATTTTATCGGCGTCTTCAACCACACATAATAATGTTGAGAACGGTGGAGTTTCCCCGTTGCCCCAGAGATACTCATGATTTATTTCTGCAACCAGGCTATTTTTTCCATTTTGCGGTGAATCCAGCAACAGGCGCATGTAGATAGTGATATTACCTTCTGGCGTTTTTTCACTGAATATAATTGACTTATTACTAGCAGAGTCATCACTTACATAATTTGATAAATCTTCAGGCAACTCATTGTCAATAAATAGCATGTCAATTTTTCTGTCTTCGCCTACCAATGCTAAAGTATTTAATTCGATGCCGAAGTGCCTGACGATATCATCAGATTGTAATTCCTGCCCTGTGCGCATTATCAAGGCGGTATTTCTGAGTTTATCATCAATGAAGAGCAATCTTTCCAGTATGGAAATCCCATAGAGTTTGCTCGTATGATGCAGTTGGGAGTGTGCTTGTTGGATTAATACGTCAGAAACATAGGTATAGGAAAGTAGAGCAATCAATATGATGGGGAAAAGCGCAGACAGAAAAAACAGCCAAACTACACGGCGTGTTACTTTACTTCGTAAGAACCCGTATTCAAATTGCATCGCAGATATGTGTTTTTAATAGTCAGTGGCTAAACCAATATAGTTGCCGTTATTTGCACGGATAATATCATCGCGACTGGTTTTGGCAGACAGGAGTGAAACACTTGTACCGTCTTTCCCCATGCTGTAGAGATCATAATCGGTGTTTAACGTGCTGATGTTATGGTCCTTTCTTGATATTTCAGCGCAGGGATCTTCGGCAATATTGTATTGATATGGATTGTCCCAGGGATCAAGCAAATCATTCATCCCAATATCAGCAAGTGAGTCGGGATAACGCTTATTTACATGAATGTAATTGTCTAAAGCACTTGCTACATGAGAAATTTGACTGATGGCATTAGAAATATTTCTGGATTCAATGTGGCCTTGATAGGAGACGGACGCAATAGCGCTGCTTACTGCCGTAATAGTGATGGCAATAATGATTTCAATCAGGGTAAATCCCTTATTTCCTATGTTGCTTCTGGTTTTCACAGAACGTACCGTACCCGTTTGGTAACTGCCATTCCGTGTGCCGTTAAAACTTCGATACAATCCTTTGTTAACAACTCGAAAATGAATAGATATACAAATTTTAATACTTAACTATAGTAGAAGAAATCGAATCTTACCCTATGAAACAGAACAATAATTATAAAACAATGTTAAATCGTTAAACTTGTGCTGTATCAAGTAATTTTTATTGTGCGAACATTAATTTTGTCAAAAACATTTCAAATAATTACAAACTAAATTCGCATTGGTTTAGCTTTTTTATATTACATTAGTGATAGTATTTAAGAATAACTTGTAAATAAAGTATGGCTATATGAATCGTTAATTACGAAGTTTAAAAACTCGAACTCAATAATTAAATTAATTGTTGTATGGTTATTAAAAGCAGTGTTCTCGCCTTATCAACATGGAATGGTAAAAAATCAGGTGTATTAAATGGAAAGTGATAAGGCTGAATTGTGTTAGTTATGAGCTAACAACTGATCAGGTTTATTAACAATCAAATCCCTCACTTGAAGATATGGTATCCAATATCGTTTAAAACTGGCATATATTGTGCTCTGTATAACGAGTAGCTTCAGCAGTCTGCTGATCCAACACAGTCCTTAGAATCAGGAGTCAGAACATGGCACATGTGGTGATCATCGGCGCCAGTACCGGCGGTTTACCGGCGGCATACGATATCCAGCAAGCACTGGGTAAAAATCATCGAATTACGGTCATTTCTAATTCAGATACCTTCCAGTTTGTGCCCTCGAATCCCTGGATCGCAGTGGGCTGGCGTCGCCGTGAGGATACGACTTTCAAGTTGGAGTCCTACCTGACAAAAAAGAAGATTGAGTTCATCCCGGTTGCCGCCCAGGAGATCAAACCGGATGCAAACCAGGTCATCCTGGCAGATGGTCAAATCATTGACTACGACTATCTCGTGATTGCCACCGGCCCCAAACTGGCTTTCGATGAAGTCGAAGGACTGGGGCCCAGAGGGCATACCCATTCAATCTGTACCGTCGATCACGCGGAAAAAACCTATCAGGACTGGCAGAATTTTATTAAAGACCCGGGGCATGTGGTGGTCGGGGCGGTTCAGATGGCATCCTGTTTCGGTCCGGCTTACGAATTCGCATTTATCATGGATGCGGATCTGCGCAAACGGAAACTGCGGCATAAAGTACCCATGACCTATGTAACTTCTGAACCCTATATCGGTCATCTGGGGTTGGGAGGTGTAGGTGACTCCCGGGGCATGATGGAATCAGAGTTGCGTCACAAGCATATTAAGTGGATCACCAACGCCACAGTCACTCGAGTCCAAGCGGGGAAAATGTATGTTGACGAGCATAACAGTGAGGGTGAGGTCGTCAAGCAGCATGAACTCGACTTCAAGTTCTCTATGATGCTGCCGGCCTTCAAGGGGGTGGATGCGGTGGCCAAGGTGGGCGAGGATCTGGTCAATCCGCGTGGATTCATCAAGGTGGATCAGTACCAGCGCAATCCCAAATGGCAAAATATCTATGCGGTTGGCGTTTGCATTGCGATCCCACCGGTGGAGGCAACACCTATTCCCACAGGCACACCCAAAACGGGTTACATGATTGAATCCATGGTTCTGGCCACGGCCCATAATATAAAGAATGCCGTTGATGGACTGGAGCCCGATCAGCAAGCCACCTGGAATGCTATTTGTCTGGCGGATATGGGCGATAACGGCATCGCTTTCGTGGCAATGCCGCAAATTCCACCGCGTAATCTGGCCTGGATGAAGAAGGGCAAGTGGGTGCATCTGGCCAAAGTGGCATTCGAGAAATACTTCCTCAAAAAAATGAAAAAGGGTACAACTGAGAACCTGTATGAGAAGTACCTGCTTAAGGCGTTAGGCATTACAAAGTTGAGATAAATACTCAGTTATTGAGGCGTCTGTTTCAAGGTTGCTAATAATATGTGACATAAATATCATGTCATAACATGACTTATCTGCCTTTAAGGTGTCAGTAATGCCAGACGAGATGGTGCATTCCCCCTGCAGCAAACCGACCTGCGATCAAATTATCGATATTTTGCCCGGACCTTTTGTGGTCATCGATCAGGATTATCAAATTCTGGCTGCCAACCGTGCTTATCAGAAGCACTATGGTATGGAATCAGAGGATCTGGTAGGGCGTTATTGCTACGAAGTGTCCCACCATTCCGAAGTACCCTGTAGTCAGAATGGCGAACAATGTCCATTGGAGGAGGTTTTTGCCACGCGCCAACCTACCCAGGTGATGCATATCCATTACGATAAGAACAATAAGGAAGAATACGTTCAGTTACAGGCTGCCCCCATTCTTTCCAATGACGGTGAAGTGATGTACATGGGGGAATATGTGCAAGTATTAAGTCAGCCAGGTGATGAAGATACCCTGTTAGTTGGCGGCTCGCCAGCATTTCTGCGCATGACCAGTCTGTTGCAACGTGTTGCCCCCACTCAATCGACCGTATTGCTACTCGGTGAAAGTGGGTCCGGTAAGGAACGGGTTGCCGAATACATTCATCATTATTCCAAACGACGCCATGGCCCATTTGTAGTGGTGGACTGTGGGACCCTGGGTGAAAGTTTGATTGAAAGCCAGTTATTCGGTTATGAAAAGGGTGCTTTTACCGGTGCCGGCAGCCGTAAAATTGGCCTGTTCGAAGCAGCTAATGGTGGTACGTTATTTATTGATGAAATTTGCGAATTGCCGCTGGCCTTACAAACCAAGTTATTACGCGCGCTGGAAAGTGGCAGCATTCGTCGCATCGGTGGTAATGAATACATCAAGATTGACGTGCGGGTGATCGCCGCCACCAACCGTGATATGCAAAGAATGGTGGCAGAAGGGCAGTTCCGTCAGGACCTGTACTATCGCTTATCGGCATTTCCCATTCATATTCCCTCCCTGCGGGAACGTAAAGATGATATTGTCGCGTTGACGGAACACTTTCTTTATAGCTTGCCGGAAGGTGAGCGACACATTCCTTTATCCAGTGACGTCATCGAAAAACTCCTCAGTTATGACTACCCCGGTAATGTGCGGGAACTGCGAAATATCATTGAGCGTGCCACCATACTTGCCTGTGACGATATTCTGCGACCGGATCATGTTGTGCTGGAGAGTGGTTCCGTGATCCGCGAAACAGGCCCGATAGAGACGACAGTCAGCGAACCGCTGGAACAACTGGTCAATCGTCGTGGTAGATTGACGGACAAGGTTGTGCTTGATGCCTTGCATCAGACCCACGGTCATCGCTCTCGTGCGGCGCAAATGCTGGGGGTAAGTGAACGTACCTTGTATAGGCACATTCAGCGTATGCGTTCAGGCTGAGCCATTATATTTTCGTGAACCCCGTTTGATTTATCCGTAAATTCATGGGCAGATATTCCAACTTGGAGTATGATCTAAACATTCCTTATAGACATACAGAAACATCAGTTATCCAGATGATTATTTTCGACCTGCATTGTGCCAATGACCACCGTTTCGAGGGCTGGTTCAAGAACGCCTCTGAGTACGAAAATCAGTTGGCAAGCTTAATGATTCACTGTCCAGTCTGCGGCTCTGAGCAGGTTGCCAAACTTCCTACTGCCAGTCGTCTGAATCTTAGACAAGCAGCAAGTCAAAATCCCCAGGCCCTGCAAACCGAACAAGCAATACTTGCTCAAGACGCTAATGCGCTTCTGTATAAACTCAGTGAACATGTTAAGCAGAATTTTGAAGATGTCGGCGATGAATTCGCTGCTGAAGCAAAGCGCATACATTACGGTGAGGCGGAAGAACGTAATATTCGCGGGAATGCTACAAAAGATGAAGTAGCAGAACTGAACGACGAAGGAATAATGGCATTGCCATTACCAGGCTTGCCGGACAAGGATAAAATGAACTAAAAGATGTGATAAATTTGTCTCTCCGCTGTTTCCTGAAATAATTAATATTTACTAATCTCTGTGACATAATGGAGTCACGGCAGAACCTCATGGAAAGTATTCAATTGAAATTTCGCTTCAGTCTGTTATTAATCGGAATTCTTATCTCTCCCCAGACATGGTCTGAACCTGATCTCACTTTTGGGATCGGGTTTGATGCCATGCGGTTTTATTATCGTGAATTCGATGACAATGATGTTGTGTTGAATACAGAAAAAGGCATCATTCCCGGACTGGTTATCAACGCCGCTGTAGAGTGGGAAAACTGGTATACCGAGTTTAATTATCAATACAACTTCGGCAAAGTTGAGTATGACGGCCAAACGCAAACCGGGATTCCGGTTACAACCAATACCGAAGAAGATACTGTTGATGTAAATTTTCTTGCAGGCCGTTATTTTGGTAATAACTCACAATACCCTTCCGCCCTCTACGCCGGCCTGGGTTATTACTACTGGGAACGCAATATACTACCGATCCCATCGGTTGCGGGGCTATTGGAAACCTATGAATGGTCCTATGCGATTATAGGTGGTAAAATTTCCTTATTAAAATCCCGTGATAATGGTTTATTAATTGATGTCCGATTGCGTCGAATGTTGAACGCAACCATGGAAGTAGATTTTCTAGGGTTTAATAATTGGGACAACCTTGAACTTGATCTGGGTGAGGAGTGGAGTCTACGGATTGGTGTGCCGTATATGCAGCCGATAGACAAGAATGCCAGCTTTAGTATCGAACCCTATCTGACGACCTGGTTTATCGGGCGTAGTGCTGATAAGGAAATTACCAGTGGTGGTACGCCAGTGGGTATATCTGCTCATGAACCCCGGAGTGAAACCATCAACCTGGGAATTACCGTCAAATATCTGTATCAATTTTGACTTGTAGAATCCTCGATGCTTCGCCAAAATTATTGCTGTTGGGGCTTGGCTTTACCGCCAGCAAGTCTTGTACAATGTCATACATAGTATTTGTGGCTAATTTCTATAAATTATAACTATTTGAAAAATAAGATAAATATGCGTATTTCCGTCATTTTTCTGCTTTCGCTCATGCTTCTGGCAGGCTGCGCGACCACCCCGGAAACTGAAATCAGTGAGAAACAGCAACTCACCGATGCCATGACGAGCTTGCGTGAGGGCAAGCCTGAACAGTCCATTGCACAATTCCAGGTCATTATCGATAAGGCAGAGAATGACCAGCAGAGAACCCAGGCTGAAATCGGGCTGGCTTATGCATATTACAAGAATGATGACTTTGAAGAAGCTTTTGCACGATGCAGCCTTTTTATAAAAGAGAACCCGACTCACCCGCAGCTTGATTATGTTTATTACCTGCGTGGCTTAACCAAGTTGAAGCAGGGGGAAGTCCATCTGCAACAATTACTGGCTGCCAAGACGCCGACAGATGATTATCCGGAAGAATTACGTGAAGCCTATGATTACTTCTCGGAGTTGATTAAGTTCTTTCCGCAAAGCAACTATCTTGATCAGGCCTACCAACAAGTCGATACCATACGTCAGCGCCTGGCGAAATATGAGCTACACCTGGCGCATAATCAATTCGCCCAGGGAAATTATAAGGAAGCGGCGCATCATGCCGAGTACGTTAATAAATATTATAGTGATGCCGAATCGCGTAAATATGCCTTGACCATTATGGTTAAGGCTTACAAGGAACTGGATATGTCGCAACAGCTCAATGCGGCAGAGCGACAACTCAGGGAAATCAACTACCGACAGGAATAAGGAACAGGCTTACCAGCCAGGTAACTTGCCTGCCTGAGTAAAACGTACCTGGCCTTGGGCATCCGCTCTACCAAGCACAGCCAACATACTCTTCAAATCAGCATTTCGGTTATCACGGCTGCTTAATAACAGGTTCAGGTTGTAACGACCATTACCCGCCAGGCGGATATCACCACTGACTGCGATGATTCCGCCTTCATTCGTTACCTGGAGTCGAGTCCCTTTTGCCTCGGGGCTGGCCTGGAATGTCAAGTTTCCCAATGAAACGTCTTGTACCCCGGTAAGGGATGCATCGCGCCATAGCAGGGTGCCCGTTGCTTCTAACAAAACCTTACCCTGAATCTGCAGGGAATCCAGCTGGCTGGTTATAGCACCTTCTAACATGAAGGGTCGAATCGCCGGGTCGAAAATGGCGGCACTGAACTCGCTGTTCAGATCAGAAAGTTCAATCATTTGGTCAGAATTGACGCTAAAGCCGCTTTCTGCCTGCCCCAATGCATTGCGGACGTGGATGTGGCCGCCGAGTTTACCGACAAAAAATAGAAATGGATTAAGCGTCCACTCGGCTTTACCCAGTTCAAAGCCATTTATGACAATGTTATCCGCTCCAGCAGACCAGGCACTGCCATGCAAATTGCTAATGTTGATGCTGCGCTTAATATCATTAGGTAAAGATGACCAGACAACACCAGCTGGTAAATTAATTAACAGAAATAAAAAGTAGACGGAAATGCCATAGACGACTAGCCAATGCCAGGAGTGCAACTTTAGCTTCATGAAGCAACCCGTAACAAGATGCGGCTGTTTATTCTGCCGGGTTCTTTCTGGCGTTCAATGATAATTTCACTGACATAAATAGTGTTTTTGTTTTCGAGCAGGGCGAGCCAGTCAATCAACTGATCAAAAGCTGCATTTTCTACCCAGACACGTACTCCATCCTGGCCCTCGGGTTGCACTTTCTGCAGGCTGGACTTTAGATTCTTCTGTTGCGCCGTACGCTCAATAATCACCAGTAGTGAACCCCCACCTCTAGCATTAGCATCTTTACGGCTCTTAGTCGCACGCAATTGTCCGGCTTCGGCGGCTTGCTCACGAACTTGATGCAGAGTATTAGCCTGGGCATTAACCCGCACGCGGGATGTTTGGATGCCATCCTGTAAAGGTTCCCATATCATGAAATAGAGCAGCGTCACCGTAACCACGATGGCGGTAATGATCACCAGGCGTTTTTCACGTAAAGAGAGTTGTTGCCATTGTTCTTTCATCATGACTTCCTGAATATGACAATGCGCCCTTCAACCTTTTTCTCGGTGGAATTGGCGGATTTCAGCTCAACTTCCCAGGGAACCGCGCTGCTGATCTGGTTTTTTAATTGTTCCAGTGTTTGTAAGTCCGGGGTTATCAACAGAATTTCCATCTGACCCGATTGGAACCGAAGGTGCTGAGCGTTTACCCCCTTGGCCTTGGCTACCACTGGAGCCACCTTGGCCAACATTTCCGAGAAATCAGGTCCGCCACCTTGTCCCGTGCCGCGTAACATGGCTAACCGGCTCTTCATAATGCTGGAGACCGTTGCCGCACTCACATTTTGTTTCACATCTGGAAAAGCCTGACGAAATGTCTGCAGGATCTGTTGTTCGAGTTGGGTACTTTGCTGTTTGAGGGAAACATATTCGATAATGCTGCCGGTAAATCCCAACAATAACAAAACGCCAACAAGTGCCGCGCTGGTATACCAGGGACGTATGCGCTGCATGAGTCGACTACTCGGCGCAAATTCGCCTTGCAGCAGATTCAAACTGGAAGAACCCGGTGGTTTCTCTAACAACAGTTCAATCAAATTGCCGGAACTGAGTTCGGGATGCTGTGTGATCTGGACCTTGTCCCTTATCGCTTCACTCAGATGAGTCTCATCGAACTCCGGGCATGCGTGGATATCAATACTATACGGTAGATTATCACCACGGTTTTCGAGTTCCTTTTGTAGCAGAAATGGCAGAACATGGGTCTGGCAGACAAATCCTTCTGCTTCGGCAGTCCGG
>JAHEIJ010000277.1 GCA_024639445.1 Gammaproteobacteria bacterium | reverse complement strand
TTACCAATTTAAGTCGTGACCACCTGGATTACCACGGCGATATGCAGAGTTATGCGGATGCAAAAGCCGGTTTGTTCAACATGCCGGGACTGCGTTATGCGGTCATCAATAGTGACGATCCCGCTGGTCGAGAATTGTTGGCCAGCTTGCCAAACAACCTGAAAGTATTGCGGTATGGCCTGGAGGCTGAGCATCAGCCGGAGATGCTGGGCGAGTGTCTCAGCCTGAGCAGTGACGGCATCGAAGTCGAGGTGGTGACACCCCAGGGCAAAGGCCGGTTTCATTCGAAGTTGTTGGGCCGCTTTAACATCAGCAACCTGCTGGCTGTGCTGGGGGTACTGTTACTAAAGGGCATACCGTTGCAAGGCGCACTGGCCCGTCTTGCCACCGTTAAGCCAGTGGCTGGTCGAATGGAAACCTTTGGTGGTGATAACAAACCGTTGGTGGTAGTTGATTATGCCCATACGCCTGATGCCCTCGAGCAGAGTTTAAAAGCATTACGCGAACACACAGAGGCGAGAATCTGGTGTGTGTTCGGCTGCGGTGGGGATCGTGATGCCGGTAAACGACCCTTGATGGGAGAGATTGCTGAAGCCTTTGCCGATGTCATCATCCTGACCAACGATAATCCGCGCAGTGAAGATCCCGAGCAAATCCTGGCTGACATCAAACAAGGCTTATCCAATCCTGCCCAGGCCCACACCCAACCTGATCGGCGTCAAGCCATCGCCATGGCCATTTCTCAGGCACGCAGTGGTGACGTGGTTCTGGTGGCAGGCAAAGGGCATGAAGTCTGGCAGCAAGTTGGGGCAAAGAAGATTCCCTTTAGTGATATCGACGAAGTTGAGTCGCAACTGGATGTGTGGACATGAATGTGGCGGTAAAACTGGACAATCAACCTTTCGGCTTTCAGATGCGCTTGCATGAAGCAGCCGATGCGCTGGGGGCACACTGGGCAGGCGAAGACGTCATGCTCCTGGGTATCAGCACGGATACCCGTACCCTGCAAGAGGGGCAGTTGTTTGTTGCCTTGCACGGGCCGAATTTCGACGGGCACGACTATCTGGCCGAAGCTAAAGCCAAAGGCGCGGCAGCCTGCATGGTCGAAAAGCCGGTTGCCAATTGTTCTGCACTTATCGTGGGGGATACCCGGTTAGCACTTGGCCAGTTGGCCAGGGCCTGGCGCCGTCACTTTGCCATACCACTGATTGCCGTTACGGGCAGTAATGGCAAAACCACGGTCAAGGAAATGTTAGCCAGCATTTTTGTCCAACTGGGTGACGTGTTGGCCACGCGAGGCAACCTCAACAACGATATCGGTGTGCCCTTAACCCTGTTGTGTCTGGATAGCAGCCACAGCAGTGCCGTAGTTGAATTGGGCGCCAATCATGCAGGGGAGATTGCCTACCTGACAGCGCTCGCAGAACCGAATGTAGCCGTTATTACCAATGCCGCTGCGGCCCACCTGGAAGGATTCGGTACGCTAAAAGGAGTGGCAAATGCCAAAGGTGAAATTTTCCAGGGTCTGAATGATGACGGCACAGCCATTATCAATGCTGATGATGAGTTTGCATCATTATGGCGAAGACTGGCCAAAGATAAAAAAGTCCTGAGCTTTGGATTGCAGAATCCCGCCGATATTACGGCTCGGTGGCAGGCAGGGGATCGCGGTAGCCAGATACAAGTTTCAACCCCCGAAGGCAATGTGAAACTACAGCTCGCACTGTTGGGGGAACACAATGTCATGAACGCCCTGGCTGCGATTGCCGCCGCGCAGACCGCCGGGATCAAACTGACAAGGATCAAGGCAGGACTCGAGGCCATGCAGCCTGTCGCCGGCAGATTGCAACTCAAAACCGGCATTCATGGCAGTCGCATCATTGACGATACCTACAACGCCAACCCGGCATCCCTGGCTGCAGCGATTGAGGTACTGGCCGGGTTCGCGGGTAAACACATTCTGGTTCTAGGGGACATGGGTGAGCTGGGTGATGACGCCGAAGAGTTACATGCGGAAGCGGGTCGGTTTGCCAAGGCGCATGGCGTTGATCGTCTATATACCGTCGGGCCGATGGCGGCGACTGCGGCGGTTGCCTTTGGGAAAGGCGCTCAACAGTGTGATAACCATGAAGATGTAAGCAATGCGCTTGAACAGGAACTGGCTACGGATGTCACTGTCCTGGTGAAAGGATCACGCTTAAGCCAGATGGAGCATGTTGTGCAGAGACTCCAGTCGGGAGGAACGAACTAATGTTATTCCACCTTGCCCAGTATCTGCAGGAGTTTTACAGCGGCTTCAATGTCTTTAATTATCTGACATTGCGAGCCATCCTCGGTGTCCTCACCGCCCTGCTGATTTCTTTTATCGTCGGTCCGGGCATGATTCGCAAGCTCAGCCAGTACAACATCGGCCAGACAGTGCGGGATGATGGCCCCGAGTCTCACTTCAGCAAGGCGGGTACGCCCACCATGGGTGGTGCGCTGATCCTGGTCGCTATCGGTATCAGCACCCTGTTGTGGTCGGACCTCACCAACCGCTATGTCTGGGTGGTGGTGCTGGTCACTTTTGTTTATGGCGTGATTGGCTGGATCGACGATTACAAAAAACTGGTCAAGCGAGATCCAAAAGGCCTGACTGCACGTTACAAATACCTGGCACAATCCATTGCCGCCCTGGCAGTGGCCGTTTACCTGTATAACACTGCATCGCCGGTGGAAACCCAGCTGATTCTCCCGATTTTGAAAAACGTGGCCATACCACTGGGTGCGGTGAGCTATGTGTTGCTGACCTATTTCGTGATCGTTGGCTCGAGCAACGCGGTTAACCTCACCGACGGCCTGGACGGGCTCGCTATTTTACCGACCGTCATGGTGGGTGGGGCCCTCGGTGTGTTCGCCTATCTCTCGGGTAACAGCGTGTTTTCCGGTTATCTCGGTATTCCCTATGTTCCCGGCGTCGGGGAACTGGTGATTTTCTGCGGTGCGTTAATCGGTGCCGGGCTGGGTTTTCTCTGGTTCAACACCTATCCGGCGCAGGTGTTCATGGGTGATGTGGGTGCGCTGGCTCTGGGGGCGGCATTGGGCATCCTGGCCGTGCTGGTCCGTCAGGAACTGGTGTTGTTCATCATGGGTGGTGTGTTCGTAATGGAAACGGTGTCCGTCATTTTGCAGGTCGGCTCCTACAAGCTCACCGGCAGACGGATTTTTCGCATGGCACCGCTGCATCATCATTTTGAATTGAAGGGCTGGCCCGAACCCCGCGTCATCGTGCGTTTTTGGATCGTGACGGTGATCCTGGTTCTGGTTGGCCTGGCGACGTTGAAGGTGCGCTAGACCGATGTCGGCGGCAATGACATATCGAGTGAGCGAAATGGCAGAAGACAAAAGCTTTCTCCACAAACGCATCCTGGTCGTGGGCCTGGGTGCCACGGGGTTGTCCTGTGCCCGTTTTCTTACCGCCCAGGGTGCCGAGATTGCGGTGACCGACAGCCGCACAAGCCCGCCGAGTCTGGA
>JAHEIJ010000049.1 GCA_024639445.1 Gammaproteobacteria bacterium | reverse complement strand
TACCTTGTTGCAATGGGAGGAAGCAGCGGTAAAAAGTCATACTTCCATGGCGTTACTCAACTTTGGTCAAGGTGTTATTATCGCAGTCGGACTTACCCTCATCATGATTTATGCCGGCAAGGGGGTCGTTGCAGGCAGCATGAGCCTGGGTGATCTGGTGTTGGTGAATACCTTGATGTTGCAATTGTTCATGCCGCTGAACTTCCTCGGCATCATCTATCGGATGTTAAAGCATACGCTGGCTGATATGGACCTGGTACTGAAACTGCTGGATCGACAAGTTGAGGTGGAAGACAGCCCGGCAGCCGTTCCACTGGTGATCAAGGAACCGACCGTGCGGTTTGAACATGTAAGTTTTGCCTACCAGGAGGATCGCCCGATCCTGCACGATGTCAGCTTTGAGGTACCAGCCGGGGAGAAGGTGGCGGTGGTGGGTCCGTCCGGTGCCGGCAAATCGACCCTGTCACGCTTACTCTTTCGTTTCTATGATGTGGGTGCAGGCCGTATATTAATTGACAACCAGTCGGTTGCGGAGGTTACCCAGGAAAGTCTGCGCCGGGCCATCGGCATCGTACCCCAGGACACCGTATTGTTTAACGAGTCGATCTATTACAACATTCAGTACGCCCAGCCTGAGGCCGGTGAGGAAGACGTGCATCATGCTGCCCGCATGGCTCATATACACGAGTTCATAGAAAGTTTGCCGCAAGGCTATGACACCATGGTGGGTGAACGAGGCCTGAAACTGTCTGGCGGTGAGAAACAACGCATTGCTATCGCGCGTGTCATTCTGAAAAATCCGCCAATCCTGATATTTGACGAAGCCACTTCGTCGCTGGACTCACGTTCAGAGCAAGCCATCCTGCAGGCACTGAAAGAAGTGGCTGAGCAAAACACCACGTTGGTGATCGCCCATCGGCTCTCGACCATTATTGATGCCAATACCATTCTGGTGATGGAGCAGGGGCGCATCGTTGAGCAGGGTGACCACTATGCCCTGCTGGAGCGGGGCGGTCTTTATGCGCAGATGTGGGCGCTGCAGCAGGAGGAAAAGCGGGTTGAATCCCAGACGCTGGAGACATTAGCCAGTCCTGCATAGCCAAAACACCATTGATTTATAAGGATTTTCTGTCCAATTTTACGCCTGCCTGCAGGTTTATGCCCCCAAATAGGGTATAATTCACGTCCCGTAACAGAGTGAGAACACCATGTCTGAAGTCAAATCACGCATGATCCCCGATGACACCATGAGCGGCTGCGCCTCGAGTGAGCCATTTGCCCTGCAGGTCATTGATGACAGTATGGAACCGGAGTTCAAGAAGGATTGCCTCATTGTCATCGATCCTTCCGGTCTGGCTGTACATGGCGCCTATGTGATTGCCACGGTGGAAAATGGCTATATTTTTCGCCAGTTGAGTATCGAAGACGGACGTTACTATATTCAGCCTCTGAACGAAGACTACCTGCATGAGAAACGGGAAATTAAACTGGAGGCTATTGAAGGGGTGATCATTCAGCAAGCCGCACCCAACGGACGCCGTAAGGATCGTAAGAAATATACCTATACAGGACCGGATGCTCAGCTGAATTGATAAAGCTGTTTATTCTCCTTTGATGGAAAGTTTGTTTTTTCCAGCGGTGTAATCAGGCTGGTCTTGTTCACAATCCTACTTGTAGCTTGAACTCAGTTGTTCCGGGCGCAAGTTGGGCGCAAAGTAATCGTCGGCGTCATCCTCGGAGACGCTACTCCCCTTTGTATTAAGCAATGGTTGTTCATAGTCCGCCCAGCCGCGCAAGCCGGTCTTGAGTGAGCTGACGTTGCTATAACCCATCTGCTGCATGACATCGCAGACAAACACGCTACGATTTCCGGAGCGACAGACAATGACAATTTCCTTGTCACGCGCCTCGACCAGCTCAGGTAGGGTTTCTTCATAATCATATTCACAGGCAGTTTCCAGGACACCTCGTGGCACGTTAATGGAGCCAGCGATATGCATGGCTTCATATTCGTAAGGTTCACGCACATCCAGCAGCATGATTTCCCGTTGCTGCATGATTTCTTCCAGATCCCAGGGGAACAATTCTTTGACACGCTCCGCCGTTTCAGCAACCAGTTCAGTAAAACGTTTCATTGTAGTCGTTCTTTATTATTTAGGAATTCAAGGAACTCTTTGAAAAACCCTGTTCGACAGCCATAACGGCTGCCTCAACCCGTGAATGGACTTCCAGTTTGCGCAGGATGGCTTTGACATGGAGCTTAACCGTGCCATCTGAAATACCCAGGTTACGGGCAATCGCTTTGTTGCTTTGTCCTTCGGCAAGCAGTCCAAGGATTTCCGTTTCACGGGGAGTCAGTTCTGAAAAAGGACTATCATCCGGCTCTTCTTTCTCAGTGACGCCGCCGCCTTGTACCGCCTTGGCCAGAATTGGAGCCAAATCCGGCGCCACTACAGTTTTGCCGGATACAATATCCCGTAATGCCAGCACTAATTCATCCGGTTCCATGTCTTTAAGGAGATAACCCTGTGCACCCTGGCGCAGGGACTCGAGCAAATCACCTTCGTCAGTACTGGTGGTCAACATGACAATAGGGAGTTCCGGATCGTGTTTACGTATCAGCTCCAGGACTCCAAGGCCGTTGATACCGGGCATACGCATGTCCAGCAGAATAATGTCAGGGGTGAGATCACCGACCAAACGCAGGCAATCCTGACCACTGCCGACAGAGGCGACGACTTCAATCCCACGGCTGGTCAATAGACCTTCCAGACCGACGCGAAACAGGGTGTGATCATCAATGAGGATTACACGTAGACTCATGGCAACACATTCGCTTTAGGTAGATCGACTTTCATACCGGGCTTCGGTGATACTTCGGGATAGTGGAAATGCAGCAGAATACGCGTGCCTTCACCGGGTTCGCTCTCAATTCGGGCCGTACCGCCAATCCGTTTGGCGCGTTCTTCCATGATGCTGAGGCCGAGATGATCCCCGGAGGTTCGATCCGATTCAGGCTGTAAAGTCATGCCGACGCCATCGTCTTCAATCAGGATACGGCAATCGCCATGGACATCGCTTCGCATTATGACACGCACGGTGTGGGCCTGGCTGTGCTTGCGAATATTATTGAGGGCTTCCTGAATAATCCGTAATGCCTGTACCTCGATACTGGCTGGGAGTTGCAGTACGTTCCATTCTTTTTGCAGGAATATGGATATATCAGACTGGTTACGGAACCGCTCAGCAAGGTGCTCCACGGCGGGTACGAGGCCATGTTTGCCGATAGGGGCGCGGAAATGGGTAATCAGTTCCCGGAGTTCCAGGTAGGCTTCATCGAGATTGTTTTCAATTTTTTCCAATTCGTACCAGATAGCCGGTTCCTGACCCTGTCGCAGGGTTTCATCCAGTACGCGCACCTGGAAGCGTAAGCTGGCGAGAGTCTGCGCGAGGGAATCATGCAGTTCATGCGCCAGCCGGGTACGTTCTTCCATGAGGGATAAGCGGTTGGATTCATCATCGGAACGGGCTTTGTCAATGGCCATCCCCAGGTGGCGGCCAATACTGGTCAGCAGATCTTCGATGTCTTCCTGATCGGCAAAGTCATTATTGTCAACAAACAGGTTATAGACACCGAGAGTTTTATCCCGGTACTGCAGGGGAACGGCAATCATGCCAATGTTGTCGTTATTGAAGAAGGACCGGCCAATGATCTTGTCACACTGACTGATGTCTTTCTGAAACAGCACCACGCCATCCCGATAGGCACTACCACACAGGCAACTATCAGAAGGGATAAGTTGTTCCCGTTCCATGAGGTCATCATCCAGTCCAACACTGGAGACCAGACGCATCTGGTTATCGTCAGTGATCAGACGGACCACAGCAGCACGGGCATGCACGACATCTTTAAGAGTGTGGAGGAAACGAGTAAGCAGATCTTCCAGGTCGCGTGAGATATTAATACTGGCGGCGACGTCATACACGATTTCCAGTGAATGGGTTTTTCGCTCAATGTGGCGGGTTTGTTTGCGCACCTGGCTTTGCATATCCTGTGACAGGTTCTGCAAGGTGTCGCTCAGGGTGTTGATGTCCTTTACCAGTTCGTCGAAGTCCTTGGAACCGATGACGGGCAGTCGAGCCGCCAGGTTGCCTTCCCGCATACTCTGGGCCCAGTCCCGTAACGTGGTCAGGGGCTTCAGCAGGTTACGCTGCACCTGTAACATCAGACGGGTGAGGAGCACCAGTCCAGTAATTCCGGCTATGGCAAGCAGTATATAGATCAGGGCATTGGCATCGGTCTGGCTCAGATACCAGAATGTGGCGGCGATAGTGAGCAGGAATACCCCACCGATGGCAAATACGGTACTGCATAATCGACTGCGCCAGATCCCACCCCGATACTGGCGAAACAACGAATTTGCCAGACCGGGCTCAGCCTGTGGCCTGTCCTGGGGCAACTTGGCCTTCGGCTCAGGCTGGGTCGTTATGGATGGGGCGCCACTTCTATGCATAGGATCGTGAACCTGTGACCTGGATCGAAACTAAAATATTACCTCAAATACTTTCAGCATACTGAAAGAAATTGGATGACTGCAGGTTAGAAATGATGTTCTGAACCGCCTTCCTGTTCAGTGGGAGGGACATAATTCGGATCATTGGGATTCATGAAGATAAATTGATGCTGCCCTTGCTCCATTTCCACATAGTCCAGGGTAGTACCTTTGAGAAACTCATAGCTGGAAGGGGCGATGACGATTGTGATGCCTTCGGAATCACAGCTTAAATCTTCATCGGTCTGGGCATCGGCAAAGCCCATGGCATATTGAAGGCTGCCGTCCGTGTCCTGGCGAGCTGCGATACGCAATGGCATACCTTCCATTTGGCCCTGTTTGGCGGAATTTCGAATTTGTTCTGCTGCGTCAGGTGTGACTGTAAACATGTAAAACTACTCCAAAATCAGTTTGTTAGATAATAACCAAGGAAATTAGTCGGATTATAACCCATTTTTCGATTTGAGGGAGCGGACAAAGTCGATAAACCGTTTCGCCCAGTGATGCTGTGAAGTGTCGCGCAGGTGGGCGTAAGAGGCCAGCAAATTGTTAATAATCAGGCCATCGGACTCGCCATTAATCCCGGTGCCGCGTCTCACTTGGTAGGCGAATTCCTGCCCCGCGGGCAGGTTTTCCAGTACGGAATAGTGAAATTCATGGCCGGGTATGAGTGAGTTTGAGCCATCTGGCCAGGGATGTTGCGCTGTCTCCTCCAACTGGATGTAACCGCGTCCCATGGGTCGTGCATGCATGGTGATATCGCCGGGAATGATGCCGACCATGTCACGGGACTCATCCTGCCAGCGCAGGCTGCGCGCCAGGTACATGAGACCACCGCACTCCGCATAAGTGGGGAGCCCCTGGTCGATCGAATTCTTGATCGAAGCGCGCAGCGGTGCATTGGCTTCCAGTGCTGCCATATGGGTTTCGGGAAAGCCTCCGCCCAAAAACAAGCCATCACAGTCGGGCAAGACCCGGTCTTGAAGGGTATTAAAAGGGATCAGTTCAGCACCGGCGCTCTGGAGTGCTTCCAGATCGTCGGGATAATAAAATCCAAAGGCGGCGTCGCGGGCAATGGCAATGCGGATATCAGGCGTATGCTGTACTCGCTTGATGCTGGCACGGGCCTTGGGTATTTCCGGGCTGGCGGCGGCAATTTCGCGGATGCTGTCCAGGTTCACCTGCTTTGCTATGAGCTTACCGATATGGTCAATGCGCTCTTCGGCACCAGAGCTTTCGTTACTCGGCACCAGACCCAGATGACGCTCGACAATAGCCATCGATTTATCGTGGTAGACGGCGCCGACCACCGGAACCTCGGTATAGTGTTCGAGCACCGCCCGCAGTTTGCTTTCATGGCGTTGTCCGCGGATCTGGTTGAGAATAATGCCGGCAATATGCAGTTCGGGATCAAACGCCTGGTAACCAAGCACCAGGGGCGCGATACCCCGCGTCATTCCCTGTACATCAATTACCAATATCACCGGTGTATGGGTGAGACTCGCCAGGGCAGCATTGCTGTTACTGCCCTCGATATCGAGGCCATCATACAGGCCCTTGTTACCCTCAATGAGGGAAATATCGGCGCTAGCTGAATGTTGATGCATGGTGGCGAGAATTTCGTCCCGCTGCATGGTGTAGAAATCGAGGTTATAACAGGGGCGATTGGCGGCGCGGCCAAGCCACATGGGATCGATGTAGTCTGGGCCCTTTTTATAAGGTTGAACCGTGTGACCCTGATCGGTCAGCGCCTTACACAGGCCGATACTGATCGTGGTCTTGCCGGAGGATTTGTGTGCTGCGGAGATCAGCAGGCGTTTCATGTGAGAGAAGCAGGAAGGGATGTCATCGACAGGGCCCTTCCATCTATTGTCAGTTACGGTGGCGTGAATCTGGCCTTTTATGATGCCTTATGATGGGGATCGACATCTTCATCCGCCAGGCTGTTTGGCAGGAAGCCCAGGACTTTCACCGCCAGTACGACAATAATCAAAGCAATAGCAATTCCACCCATACCCAAAACAACTTCCGGCAGGCTGGGGGCATAGCTGTTGATGACACCGTCAGAGAAGCTGCTTGAAACCTCTTTACCTGGGAACATTTCCAGAGGATAAGCCTGGCCACCGATGATGATGACGTACATTTGTATCAGACCACCGATAACGACTAATAGGGCACCGAGGCCAACAAGAGTCCGGGACTTGCCCCAGGTCGGGTGATAGAACAGCAGCAGGGGCAGCAGGCTGCCAAGCAGGACCTGGCCGATCCAGAACAATTGAGTGTATATCGCGCCATCACGCAGGAGAAACGCCTCTACCCCGTGGTGTTCCGTTGCATACAGGTTGGTCAGGTGAAACACCATGACAAAATAGAGCACACCGGCGACAAATACACCCAGCAGGTTCTTCAGGCGGCTAAAGAGGGCATCCCCAAAGGGGCGATCCGTCCATTTGTAAGCGGCCATGGTAACTAGTAGGAATATCGCCAGGCCATAAGAGAATGACATGACAATGAACATCGGTGCCATGAGAGCAGCATCGTAGGCCTGACGGGCAACCAGAAATCCGAAAATGGAACCGGTACCAGTGGTAAGAACCAAACGCCAGACGAATGCAGTTACTCCGGCCGCATGGGTGTACTTGTTCATGCGACGTTCCATCATCATCCACAGATAGACACCGACAATGACGAAGAAACCGTTATACAGGATAATGTTCCAGGCGAAGATGGACTTGAAGTTGTAGTAAGTCATGGCCACGATGAGTCGATCCGGTCGACCCAGGTCGAGCACCAGAACCAACAAGCCACCCGTCAGTAAGGCAAGTGAAAGCAAGCCGGATAACCGCGCCAGCGGTTTGTAGGCGGTTTTGTTAAATACCGATGAGATGGATGCGACGTTAAGTGCGCCGGAAGCGGCCACGATTAAAAAGACGGCGAACACATGCGGGGTGCCCCACACAATCTGGTTATTCATCCCTGTGACATGATGGCCATTGTGCTCCATATAATAAGTAGCCCCCAGCGCACCCAGAATAAACGCGCCAAGAATACCCAACAATGCCAGATAACCGCCGCTGCGGCCTTCGATTACGCTGAATGTTATCTTTTTCATTTTGTGGACTACTCGCTATGGATTAAATACCCTGATAACGCACACCAGTGTTCAGACCCAGGTCGCCTCGAATCTGTTCACCGCCATTTTTTGCCAGTTCTATAGAAATTTCACTCTGAGGATCATTTAGATCACCGAAGAACATAGCATTGTGGTTTTCAGCGTTACAGGCTTCAACACAGGCCGGGATACCGTCGTTATCCACACGCTGGACACACATGGTGCAACTTTCAACGGTGCCTTTCCCTCGCGGTGCATTGACATTTTGATCGGTGAGATTTTCGTGTACGAAGGAACGTGCTTTATAAGGGCAGGCCATCATGCAATACCGACAACCGATACAAATGTGCTTGTCAACCAATACGATTCCATCGACACGTTTCATCGATGCCCCGGTTGGACAGACATCGACGCAGGGCGGGATTTCACAATGCTGGCACATCAGGGGCAGGGTCTGGGCATAGCCGGTGGCTTTATCCGTCAGTTTGACCTTGCGGATCCATTGAGCGCGTTGATTGGGTGCTGACAGAGGCTCACTTTCTGGTCCCCAGCCGTATTCGGTTTCACAGGCGGTTACACAGGCATCACAACCATCGGCACATTTGGTGGTATTGATCAGCATACCCCAGCGGACCTTGTCGGTGACCTTCTCTGCAGCAGGTTTGGCTTGTGCCACCTGGTACAGGACCATGCCGGGTGCTACCGTGACAGCGGCTGCTGCAGCAACTTTGCCAAAGAAGGCGCGGCGCGCCTGATCAAGCAAGGAATTCTCTTTCTCCATTATTCCGCACCTCCTGATGACAGGGCATCAACGTTTTTCTTGGGTACAGATGAATTCTTATTAAAAGCGAAATCCTTATGATATGGATCTGACTTGTCGGTTGAGGCTTGTCCGAGACTTGCTTCCTCGGGTGTGTCACGATGGCATCCGAAACAATCGATATTCACAGCGGCATAGGTGTGACAAGCATTGCAGAAATGCTCCTCCTCATCATAACTGGCATAAGTGCCATTCTGCTCAGGAGAGACATGGCAATTGATGCACTCCGCCAAAGCATATTTGGAAGTACGGATGCCTTTGTACATAGTGTCATCACGCTGATGCAGGATGAACTTCATGTGGTTTTTACGCATCTCCGTAACTGGCTCGACGCAGCCAAATTCTTCATTAGCTTTTGCTTTTGCCTTGGGTACAACTGGAGAAGGTACTTCACCGGCATACATGGGCAGGGCCAATAAAAGCCCCGCCGCTACTAAGACTAACTTCTGACTGAATTGTCTGAGAGACACGTTAGTTATCCTCTTGCTTAATCACCCATCGCCATATCGATGTAACCAGTCGGGCAGACATCGGCACAGATATGACAGCCAATACATTTCGCATAGTCAGTTGCCACATAACGACCCATTGTCGCATCCTTCTTCGGCACGCGGTAAACCGCATCTTGCGGGCAGAAGATGACACAGTTATCACATTCGAAGCACATGCCACAGCTCATGCAACGTTCAGCTTCGGCAATGGCTTCTGCTTCGTCCAGGCCTTTCATACGTTCCTGGAAATGGCCCAGTACTTCTTCTGAAGTCGGGACGTCTTCCGAACGTTTGTGACGTGGGGTATAGCTAAAGTGTCCCAGGAACAGCTTGTCAGCGGGGATGATTTCATTCCTGGAGCGATCTTCGTAGTTATGGACCGCAAAGTTTTCTTCCGAAGTACCCAGGGTACTGGTGTTGTCGTATTCGTCCGGGTCCAGACCTGTTTCATGCAACTTCTGCAGCAGGTCAAAGTGGTGCTTGTCCACCTTGGGACGCTTGCCCAGGGCTTCGTGCTTCAGATAGTGGTCAATACTTTCAACCGCGATTGAAGCCTGACCGATTGCGGTGGTCAGCAGGTGCGGACGTACGATGTCACCGGCAACGAAGTGGCCTGGCTTGCCCGGAACCTGGTAATGCTGGTCAGCATCAATCAAACCGCGGTCGTTACCTATATCCTCGAAGCCTTCCAGCTTGCCGCTCTGGCCAATGGCCGAGACCAGCAGGTCGAGTTCGATTTCGTATTCAGAACCTTCGATGGGGGTTTTGCCGTCTTCTTCCAGTTTCTGTACTCGCAGTGCTTTGGCACGGCCTTTGTCATCGAGAATGACTTCAACCGGAGTGATGCAACCCACGAGTTGCACACCTTCACGCAGGGCATCCACACGTTCGTGTTCGGCGGCCGGCATCTTGTCAATCGGTGAACGGCTCAGCAGCATGACCTCAGCCCCCTGACGGATTGCCGAGGAGGCGACGTCATGGGCGGTGTGGCCGAGAATGATATTCTCCGGACGATCTTTATCAGCCATGTTCTTGATGTTACCCAGACGACGTGCAACCGAGGCGACGTCGATAGAGGTATCACCACCCCCGATTACCACGACTTTCTCGGTAACCAGTTGCAGGCGACCGTCGTTAAAGGCTTCCAGGAAGTCGACACCGGTCAATGCGTTGGGCGCTTGTTCCGCACCCGGAATCGGTAGTTGCCGCCCAGCCTGGGCGCCTACGGCCCACAGGATGGCGTCGTAGTCTTTTTCGATTTGCTTAACCGTGATGTCTTTACCGATCCAGGTGTTGAGCTTGATTTCAACGCCCATGTCAACGATGCGATTGATTTCACCATCGAGAACGTTACGCGGGGTACGATAACCGGGAATACCGTATTTCATCATACCGCCAAGTGTTTCATGGTTATCGAACAGGGTGACGGCATGGCCTTTACGACGCAGTTGATAGGCGCCAGCCAGGCCCGCAGGACCGCCGCCGATGATGGCGATCTTTTTACCAGTATCGGAACCCGTTTCAAACGTGAAGCCGGCTTCCAGTGCGCTGTCGCCAATGTATTGTTCAACTGAATTAATACCAACGAAATCTTCCACTTCGTTACGGTTACACCCATCTTCACACGGTGCAGGACAAACTCGACCCATCACAGACGGGAAGGGATTGGCATTGGTGGAACGACGGAAGGCGTATTCCTGCATGGTCATGTCGCCAGCCGGTTTTTCAATTCCGCGTACGATATCCAGCCAGCCACGAATGTCTTCTCCTGAAGGACAACTACCCTGGCATGGCGGAGTACGATTGACGTAGGTCGGACATTTATGAGTCGTATCCTCATTAAATATCATGGTCGACATTGAGCCCCATTTGGTTTCGCCGTCTTCATACCGACGGAACGTTAATTTTTCGTTTTTCATATCATCGCGGGAAGTAGCCATGCAATTACTCCTGTTTAATCGATTCGGTTGATACCGGGCTCGTTAATTCAAAAAATTATTCGTCATTATTGCCATCGTCATCATCGGATGGCGCATCACTTAAAATAATGGCATCACCGACAAGTTGATGGACACTGAGGATGTCGTTCATGTCGTAACCATAATAGGGAAACACCTTGGCGAATTGGGTTTTACAAATCGCACAGATTGCGGCGAGATGGGTTACGCCTTGATCTTCGACAACTGTTTTATAGGCCTGCATACGAGGCATCGCACCTTTAACACGCAATTCCATCAAATCGTCGGTCAGCAGACCACCGCCGCCGCCACAACAGAAGGTGGCTTCGCCGATGGTGTCTTCCGGCATATCGTAATAGTTATTACAGGTTGCCTTGATGATCGCACGTGGAAT
>JAHEIJ010000276.1 GCA_024639445.1 Gammaproteobacteria bacterium | reverse complement strand
TACCCATCGGCATCGGCATACCGGGATTACCCAGCGGGCTGACCTTGACGTTCATTTTTTTCTTCAGCAGTTGCAGGCCGTAGAAAGTGAAGAAGATCTGTACTTCATAGCCCAGTGCGGCGGCAGTTGAAGCCAGGATGAAGGGGGGATAACCCCAGTCCAGCGTACCCTTGGTGGCGATAATCGCAAGTTTCTTTTCTGACATGGCGTGTACCTCGACTTCTGCCACCAACCATAAGGCTGGTGGTCAGACGTTGGTTGGTTTTTATCGTTATTGTTATAGCAGATTAGGCTTTCTTTATAAGGAACTTGAACTTACCGCCTTCCTCGGTGGATTCCATCAGCTCATTACCGGTCTGTTTGGCAAAAGCTTCAAAGTCTTTTACAGAACCCGGATCAGTGGCGATGATGTGTAGTACCTGGCCGGCGGACATACCAGTCAGTGACTTCTTGGCACGCAGAATTGGCAGCGGGCAGTTCAGTCCAGATGCATCGAGTTCTTGATCGAAATCAGCCATGAATTTACTCCTTCAGGTTGAGTTGTTTGGTTGTTAGAAAAATTCCAAGTTAGTCAGCATATTAGCAAACAAACCAATACTTATATGACAACTTGGCTGGAATGACAACCATTTTAAGCAAACTCCGGCTTTTCAGGAACTTATAATTTCAGGATCAGGCGACCATCAGGCCGCTGTTGGTCCAGGCCTGGATCCCGCCTCGCAGACTGACAACATTATCAAAGCCATTATTGGCCAAATAGGAACAGGCCTGGGCGGAATGGGCGCCGACCTGACAATAGAGGACCAACGTCCTGTCACGGGCCAATTGATTGAGGTTTTCCGGAATGAGATGTAGCGGCAACCGGTCGGCACCGGGAATCATGCCCCGAATAATTTCCGCCCGGCGACGAACATCAATTAACTGAATATTCCCGACGCCAGTCGTCAAATACTGCTGTAGCTCCGCGACCTCAATTTCTTCTATATACGACATGGCTGTCCTTGAAATAGATGGGCTGACCCCACATCCAGTATTAGTACGGCGAGCGATTATAGAGAGATATTGTTACACTTCCTATCCTATTCCAGGCCCTGTTTTGAGAAGGAACGCACACATTACAGCTTGCCTATGGGCTCGCAGCCAGGTCCGCTTTCCGTTAGCATGGTTGAACCTATGTACCAATTTGATGGTCAATTACCTCATAAAACCCAGACAACCCTAGATATCTGATGCTGTACCGGATTCGCCTTCCCCTTTTGTTGCTCACCCTGCTGTCCTTCACCTTGACGGGATTTGCCCGTGCGCAACAGATTGCCCTGCCGGAAATCGGCCAAAGCGGCGGCGCCATAGTCACCCCCGGCGAAGAACGCCGAACCGGCGAGGCCGTGGTCAGAAACATTCGTCGCGCCGGCGGCATCCTGGATGATCCCCTGTTGAATGACTACCTGAATCACCTGTCCTATCGACTGGTCTCAACCAGCGACACCCAACATCCGTATTTCGAATTCTTTATGGTTAACGACAGGGTTATCAATGCCTTTGCTCTGCCCGGCGGGTATATCGGGATCAATTACGGCTTGTTCCTGGCGAGTGATTCGGAAAGCGAGTTGGCCTCGGTACTGGCCCATGAAATTTCCCACGTGACCCAACGGCATCATGCGCGGGCCTATGAATTTTCCGAAGGCTCAAATATCCCCGTGCTGGCGGCAATGATCGCCGCCATGATCCTTGGCTCCCAGGGTAGCCAGATCGGTCAGGCAGCCCTGACAGCCATCTCGGCCGGATCCATCCAACAACAAATCAATTTTACCCGCGCCAATGAAAAAGAAGCAGACTATATCGGGATTCAACTGCTGGCCGACAGTGGCTTTGACCCTCAAGGAATGGCCATATTCTTCCAGAAGCTGGATAAGGAAAGCCGCTTGTATGGTCCCCAGGCACCGGAGTTTCTGCGCACCCACCCGGTCACGGAATCCCGAATTGCGGATGCGACCAACCGCGCCGAGCAAATGAGCCGTGCTAGCAGTCCGAACCCAAAGAATTACTACCTGATGCGGGCCCGCATACAGGTCATCACCGCCAGAGACAAGAAAGCCGTACGCAACGGCTTTGAGAAAACGCTCAAATCCGGTCGCTACCTGGATCGGGATGCCGAGTTATACGGCTATGCCCTGAGTCTCATCGATACCGGTGAATTTGAACAGGCACGTAAAATACTCAATGACTTGTTAAATGCCGATCCGGGCCGAATTGCTTACCTGCTGGAACGGGCTCGACTGGAAAGTATGGCCAACCAGCACAAACAGGCGATCAGCCACTTCAAACAGGCCCTGGCCGACTATCCGGGTAATGGTCCATTGACACTCGCTTATACAAAGGCATTGCTCCGTGCCGGTAAAGCGAATGAGGCCAGGCAGATTATTACGGAACATCAACGTCACAATCCCGAAGATCCCCATTTTTATAAAATGCTCGCCGAAGCTGAAGCCGCACTGGGCCAAAGTGCCAATACACATATTGCCCTGGGGGAATACTATTATCGCATTGGTCAAACACATCAGGCGATCGATCAATTCTCCCTGGCACTCAAGAAAAAACCCCTCGATTTCTATAACACCTCACGCATTGAAGCACGCTTGAATGAGTTCAAAGAAGAAATTGCATTACTGCAGCAAGGGATGAAGTAACTGCCGAAGGGCAACTCCCACAATCATGCGCGAGTAACCCGCTCTAAGTACCCTGAATTTCAGTAATGTAATAGCCTTTAGCGGGTTACTTGAGTATGCACTTTGCCCTATTAATATAGGCAAATTGCTCATTCTATTAGCACCTTCTTATTAACTAATCCGTCATCACAAGACTTGCACTCTACGGTGTAATCTGTATGCTAGTGGCCCAAGGGTTTTCAGCTTTACTGCCTGATTGCCCCACATAAATAAAATAAAATTTTAATTAATATTTGAAGATTTACACATAACGCTTCATTTATATGAGGAGGAGAACATGCGGAAACCCGCCAAACTCGTCGCTGCCGCCAGTTCAGTCGCTATGCTGTTAGGCGCCATGGCAATGACACCCAACATCGCTGCTGCTGAATCACTTGTAGCACAAGGCAAGAAAATTGCCGAAGACCGGAAAAAAGGTAATTGCTTTACCTGTCACGATTACAAAGGCGCCCATCTTGCAGGCAACGTTGGTCCACCCCTGGTGGCCATGAAAGCGCGCTTCCCTGACAAGGCGAAACTGCGTGCCCAAATCTGGGATTCCAGTAAAGCAAATCCCCACACAATGATGCCTCCATTCGGTAAGTACGAAATTCTTTCTAACAAAGAGATCGATGCTATTACCGAGTGGGTCTACACCCTTTAATTTCATTTCCGGTTTTCGTGGAGGAATACCCAATGCAACGCAGATCATTTCTGAAAGGAACCCTGGCGGGTTCCGCAGTCGCGGTCGCGGTAGGCGCCGGCCTGCTGAGTCCCCGCACTGTCCTCGCCGCCTGGCCCAAGGCCGCCTTTGA
>JAHEIJ010000275.1 GCA_024639445.1 Gammaproteobacteria bacterium | reverse complement strand
CTTGAACTGGGTCAGGTCGATGCCGTTGGCATCCTCCATGGCACGGACAAAATCATCGGTGGTGACCGCCTGACCGTCATGGCGGGCAAAATACAAATCCGTCCCTTTACGAAAACCGTCCACACCCACCAGGTTACGAATCATACGCACCACTTCGGCACCCTTGTTGTAGACCGTCACCGTGTAAAAGTTATTGATCTCGATGTAATGATCGGGGCGCACTGGATGGGCCATGGGTCCGGCATCCTGGGCGAACTGATGCAGGCGCAAGACATTGACATCATCAATGCGTTTCACCCCGCGAGAATTCAAATCCGCAGAAAACTCCTGATCCCGGAAAACGGTAAAGCCTTCCTTCAGACTGAGCTGGAACCAGTCACGACAGGTCACCCGGTTGCCGGACCAGTTATGAAAATACTCATGACCGATAATGCTCTGGATGGTGTAGTAATCACCATCGGTCGCTGTTGCCGGACTGGCCAGCACACAGGAGGCATTGAAAACATTCAACCCCTTGTTTTCCATCGCGCCCATGTTGAAGTCGTTCACCGCAACGATCATATAGATATCCAGATCGTACTCACGGCCATACACTTCCTCATCCCATTGCATCGCCTGCTTTAATGACGCCATAGCGTGATCACATTTGCTGATGTTCTCCTCTTCCACGTACAGGCGCAGTGTTACCTTACGGCCCGTCATAGTGGTAAAGCTGTCTTGCTGATACACCAGTGGTCCCGCCACTATGGCAAACAGGTAACTGGGCTTGAGACTGGGATCTTCCCAGCGGGCCCAGTGACGACCATCATCGTGTTCACCACTATCCACCAGATTACCGTTGGCCAGTAACACCGGAAATTTCTGCTTGTCCGCTTCCAGCGTCACGGTGAAACGTGCCATCACATCAGGCCGATCGGGGAAATAAGTAATCCGTCGAAAACCCTCGGCCTCACATTGAGTAGTCAGCAACCCGCTGGATAAATACAAACCTTCCAGCGCGGTATTGGCTTTTGGGTTGATGCGGCTTTCGATCTCAAGGGTAAACTGCTCGGGCACATCCTCAACGGTTAGCTGTTCATCAGTGAGATGATACTCACTTTGATTCAGTGCCTTGCCTTCGAGTTTGATACTGAGTAATTCCTGATGACTGCCGTATAATTCCAGGGCCACCTCCCCTGCCTGTGCCGCCTCGTTTCGGCGCATCACCAGGCGTGAGCGTACTATTGTGGCTTCTTCATCCAGATCGAAATGCAGATCGACCACATCAACCAAGTAAGCGGGGGCAATATAGTCTTTCAAGTAAATAGTACTGGGCGCATCATGCACTGCAAGGTCGGCAGTATCAGCCATTTACAACTCCTTCAAATCACAAGCTGGGAAAGAAAGCGAACAGTCTAACAGTATGGTCTGTAGTTTAAGATCACAAGAGGACAATCCCTTGGGGTTTGGATGGTTAATCAGGCGAAACAAAAAATAGACTTATACCAAGCGCGATAAATGCATGAGTATTTTTTGGTTTTATTAAATCAGTTATAACCTTATCCGTTCAACATGAATGGATCTTGATCTTAATGTTGCTTATAGCCGGTACCGCGGCGTATACCGCTTGAACCAAACCTGGATTTGATGGCATCCGTCACCTCATCCAATTGGGTCTGGCGCGTGCCCTGGGTTTGCTCAAACATATCCGTCTGCACTTGCGGCCGCTGTGCCGTATCACTCAAGCCCGACACCCCAACGCCCACCAGGCGCAAGCGCCGGGATTCACTTTGCATGGCTTTATCAAATAACGCCATCACCGCTTGCCACACCTGTTTGGTCTGTTGGGTTGCCTCGGGCAAGGTATGGGAACGGGTAATGGTGGAGAAGTCGGCAAAGCGCAGTTTGATTTGTACCGTCCGCCCAAAGAGGTCGTGCTGCCGCAAGCGCCAGCAGACCTGTTCGGTCAGTTCCATCAACCAGGCCCGCAACGTATCGCGGTTGCTGATATCAGTATCAAAGGTGGTTTCGTTGGAAATGGACTTGGCTTCCGAGTCACTCACCACGGGGCGATCATCCATGCCATTGGACAGGCGCCAGAGATGTGTACCGAACTTACCGAACCGATCCTGCAGTACCGCTTCCGATTGTTGGCGTAGCTGGGCAATGGTGCTGATGCCCAGGCGATCCAGTTCCTTGCCGGTGGCCTTGCCCACCCCCCAGACACGACTCACGGGCAGCGGATCCAGGAATGACTGCACCTCCTCCGGCTTCACTTCGACAAAGCCATCCGGCTTGTCCAGGTCAGAGGCAATCTTGGCAATAAATTTGTTGGGTGCGATGCCGACCGAGGCCACCAGTGACAACTCATCGCATATCGCTTGTTTAATGGCATTGGCAATCTCCGTTGCGGTACCAAACAATCGCTGGCTGTCGGTAACATCCAGAAAGGCTTCGTCCAGCGATAAGGGCTCCACCAGGGGCGAGTAGCGGTTAAAAATCTCCCGGATCTGACGGGACACGCTGGCGTAGAGGCTCATGCGGCCCGGCAGGCATACCGCATCGGGACATAGACGCATGGCACGGGCCGTCGGCATGGCGCTGTGAATACCGAAACGCCGCGCCTCGTAGTTAGCCGCCGAGACCACGCCCCGACCACGGGGGGACCCACCGACGATCACCGGCCGCCCGGCCAGACCCGGCTGTTCGCGCACTTCCACCGAGGCGTAGAAGGCATCCATGTCCACATGCAGAATAAAGCGTTGACCGGTCATCCCGGTATTGTAGGGGGGTTAGAACAGAACGTCAGCTTGCGGTGTGAGCCAGCAACCGCAGTGAAAACCGCAGGAATCAGGGCCAGTCGTTATAGACTTCCAGGAACTGCATGACTTTCTTCACATAGTTGCGGGTTTCATTGTAAGGCGGAATGCCATTGTATTTATCCACCGCATTTTCACCCGCATTGTAGGCCGCCAGTACGTGTGAAAGTTGATCCGGATAGCGCTCCAGCAGGTACTTGAGGTGCTGCACGCCCGCTTCGATATTCTGTTTCGGGCTGTACAGGTCCGTAATCCCGTATCTAGCCGCGGTCTGGGGCATCAACTGCATCAGGCCGGAGGCGCCGACGCGGGAGGTGGCATTGGGGTTGAAATAGGACTCGGTTCGAATCACCGCCTTCACCAGGGCGGCATCCACCTGGTGGCGTCTAGCGGCCTGGTGAATCAGGGACTCAAATCGCAGGTAATTCACCGTCGGGCTACTGCGGTACCCGGCCGCCGCCACACGTCCGACGTTGCTGACCTGGCGGCTGCGCTTGATCAGTTTAAGGGACTTGTCACGCTGGGGCCGATCGGTCATCAGCCGGCTGCCGTCAGGCATCTGGTAGACGTAATAGCTCGCCTGGGCGGGCACACACAACATCAGCAGCAGTGCGCCGACCAGAAAACCCGGATTTGAAAGACGTATTCTTGGCATTGTTGTTGTGTCCTCTACCCGGATTATCGGCAGAGAAAAGTGTGACTTTAGTCACTATTTGGCTTCAGGCACC
>JAHEIJ010000274.1 GCA_024639445.1 Gammaproteobacteria bacterium | reverse complement strand
GTGCGTGTGGGAGAAGCCGAGGAACGTGCCGGAGGTTCCGGCAATGTCGCGCTGAATATCGCCGCGCTGGGCGCGCATGCCATGGTCATCGGCCTTACGGGGGAGGATGAAGCCAGCGATGCACTTGGAAAACTCCTGACAAAGCAGGGCGTGGAGTGTGAGTTTGAGCAGGTGCCGGAATGTTCCACCATCACCAAGTTGCGAGTGTTAAGTCGCCATCAGCAGTTGATTCGTCTTGATTTTGAAGACGGCTTCGGTAGCTACCAAGGTGATGGACTGTTGCAGCGGTTTCAACAACAACTAGCAACCTCCGGGGCGGTAATCCTCTCCGACTATGGCAAGGGCACCCTGCGCGATATTCAGATGTTTATTAAGGCCGCGCGGAGTCAGAAAGTCCCGGTATTGATTGATCCCAAGGGAAATGATTTTGCCCGTTATCAGGGTGCGACCCTGATAACCCCCAATTTGAACGAGTTCGAGGCGGTGGTAGGCGCTTGTCATAGCGATGAGGAAATTGAAGTAAAGGGCACGGCCTTGATGCAGCAGTACGATTTGAAAGCGCTGCTTGTGACGCGTTCCGAACATGGTATGACCTTGCTGCAACAGGATAACGAGCCCTTACATTTGCCTACCCAAGCACGGGAAGTTTATGACGTGACAGGTGCCGGCGATACCGTGATTTCCGTCCTTACCGCCGCATTGGCGGCGGGCAACTCCCTGGCCGATGCGACCGCGCTATCTAATCTCGCCGCCGGGATTGTGGTCAGTAAGCTCGGTACCGCTACGGTATCGGTGGATGAAATACGGCGAGCGATACGGGAACAGCAAACCGTACGTCGCGGCGTAGTTGATGAAGATGAATTACTGGCACTGGTAGACGAAGCCAAAGAGCATGGTGAAACCGTGGTGATGACCAATGGTTGTTTCGACATTTTGCATTCAGGCCATGCCACTTATCTGGAGCAAGCCAGGCAACTGGGTGATCGGTTAATTGTTGCCGTAAATGATGACGATTCGGTCAAGCGTCTCAAAGGGGAGGACCGCCCGGTCAACACCCTCGCCAAACGTATGCACATGCTGGCGGCGTTGGAATGCGTGGATTGGGTGGTGCCGTTCTTTGAAGATACCCCCACGCGCCTGATCTGCAAGCTTACGCCAAATATTCTCGTTAAAGGTGGCGACAATGAGCCGGACAAGATCCCGGGCGGGCAATGTGTGCGTGAAGCCGGTGGTGAGGTAAAGGTGCTGACCTATGTGGAAGGTGTCTCCACCACCGGGATTATCGGTACCATTCGTGAGTCGGAGCGAAAAACCAAGAAACTGGATCAGGGATGACCGATCAACAGGCGGTTGCAGTCGATGTCGTGATCTTTGGCGGCGGGGTGGCAGGACTCTGGTTACTGGCACGGTTGCGCAAGGCTAATTACAACGCCATTCTGGTTGAATCTGACACACTGGGTACAGGCCAGACCCGCTATGCGCAGGGGATTATCCATGGTGGTACCAAGTACGCATTGACCGGCAAACTCACGGCCTCGTCTGAAGCCGTATTCCAAATGCCTGGTATCTGGCGTGATTGCCTGCAGGGACATGGCGAAGTTGATCTGCAAGAGGCCAGCGTTCTATCTCCTCATCAATTCATGT
This sequence comes from Gammaproteobacteria bacterium, assembly GCA_024639445.1. Classification (GTDB taxonomy): domain Bacteria; phylum Pseudomonadota; class Gammaproteobacteria; order UBA6429; family Thiohalophilaceae; genus JAHEIJ01. The sequence continues at coordinate 1,890 of JAHEIJ010000274.1, read as the reverse complement.
GGTCGACGACCAGTTTCACCTCGCGTATGGCGGGTTTTTTTGCCAGCCATGTGATGCGCAGTCGTACCGAGTCATTACCTGCAAAGGAAAGGCCACTAATTTTTCAGAATTCGAAGTTTAAGGGGCATGTCTATCGACTGGATGAGCCCGTTCTGGACACGGCGACTATTATTGCCGCTTTGGCAAAACCACATCTCGATGCCATCTTGCAGGCTACATTAGAGAGTGTCACATTTAATCCTGATGCGTCATCACAGTTGGCGCTCAAGGCAACTGATGGCTCTAGGTGGCAAGTTGCTACAAATCGTATTGTCCTGGCAGCGGGTCAGGGCAATGCAGGACTGTTAAAGACCATGGGACGAGATTCACCGGCTATGCAATTGCGTCCCTTGCACATGGTGATGTTGCGGGGTGGTTTACCCGAGAGGTTGTATGCGCATTGTCTGGGCGCCAGTGTCAATCCCCGTATTACCATTACCAGTCATTCTGATACTTTCGGCGAAATAGTCTGGTATCTCGGTGGGCAGTTGTCTGAGGATGGGGTGAAGCGTAACGAAGCCGAGCAGATCCAGGCTGCCAAGGACGAGTTACATGATCTCATGCCCTGGCTGGATCTGTCACAAACTCATTGGTCTACCCTGCGCATCGATCGTGCCGAGCCCAGCCAACCCCATAGCAAACGTCCGGATACCTCTTTTGTCGATGAGACCACAGGGGTGATTACGACTTGGCCAACCAAAATGGCATTAGCCCCGAAACTGGCGGCAGATGTAATGGAACAGTTACAACACAATGAAGTCGTTGCATCCGGTACAGAACCATTACCTGCCTGGCCACAACCGGCTTTTGCCGAGCTGCCGTGGCAGGAGGAGACACGATGGAACTGAGAGCGCTTGGATCGACCGGGATTACGGTCAGCGTCCTCGGTTTGGGGACAGTCAAACTGGGTCGTGATCAGGAAGTGAAATATCCGCAGGGATTTCAGATCCCGGATGACGCGGCTGTGCGTGATCTACTTGCGCTAACCCGTGACCTGGGGATTAATTTTATCGATACGGCACCTGCTTATGGCACCAGCGAATCGCGGTTGGGACAGTTGATGGATAACCCCAATGACTGGGTGCTCATGACCAAGGTGGGTGAAGTATTCGAAAATGGCAAATCATCTTTTGATTTTACCGCAGCCCATACCCGCATGAGTGTGGAACGCAGCCTGCGCAGATTGAAGCGCGACTCACTCGATATGGTGTTGGTCCATTCCGACGGCAATGATATGCACATTATCGAAAATGAGGGAGCCTTGCCCGAACTGCAGAAACTGAAAGAAGAAGGCCTGGTGCGTGCATATGGTATGTCCACCAAGACTACCGAAGGGGGCCTGTGGGTAGTAGAAAATTGTGATGTTGTTATGGCGACATTAAATCTTAGTGATCATCATGATTTACCAGTAATAGCGCGAGCCCATGAATTGAACAAAGGAGTGGTGATCAAGAAAGGTTTACAAAGCGGCCACGCTGATAAATCAGCTGGTGGTGCCGGGGTGGAACGGTCATTTGAATATATATTCAGTCATGCGGGTGTGAGCAGTATGATCGTCGGGACCATTAATCCGGTTCACTTGCGTGACAATGTGACTGTCACCAATCGAGTGATTGAAGAATTACACGCGAAAGGACAGTGAATAAACCACAGCAACGCATTCTTGTTGTCGGCCCGGCCTGGGTCGGTGACATGGTGATGGCGCAAAGCTTATTTATGACGCTGCTGCAGCAGAATGCCGATGTGCAAGTTGATGTGCTGGCCCCCGCCTGGTCGTTACCCTTGTTGTCTCGTATGCCCGAGGTGAATGAAGCCATCGCCATACCGGTGAGCCATGGCGAATTGGCATTG
>JAHEIJ010000273.1 GCA_024639445.1 Gammaproteobacteria bacterium | reverse complement strand
CCTGCGTGTCGGTGCCATTCACAATGGTATTGGCGTCGCCCGCCAGGTTGTTCAGGGCATCGCCAGTGTGGCACGAGCCACAGCCCGGTTCGTTGCCCCAGGGCACACGAGGTGTATCGGGGTTGGTGTAGTAGTCTGGCGCGATTTCGAACGCACCCACATTGGTCGGTGAGACGTTGCGCGAAAAGTCGTCACCCACCTGCGCCATGTCACCGTGGCAATCCTGGCACAGGACGCCGGCGCTGAACATTGCTCCACGCAGACACTGGGTACGTTCACCGGGATGGCAGCGGTAGCAGGTCTGCGCCAGGATATCGTTCTCGAAGTCGTTAACCGGCAAACCGCTGGTGCGCTTCGGATCATTCGGCGGCGGCATGTCCGGGAACAGCTCGGTGAACTGGCCGTGGTGCGCGTGCATCACGTTGGACATGGTTTTGTGCTTCAGTTGGTCGCGGCCGTTCGCGTTAACCGGGTCGTTCTCCGGTCCCAGCGGACCCACCTGGGCCAGGTCCAACGCCGGGGTGTAGTGGCAAACCTGGCACAGCACCGGTTCAGCTGCCAGGCCAGTTTGTGGATCGGTGGCGGTTTCTATCGTGGTACCGTGTTTCAGGTCGTGGAGCTTCAGCAGGTTGAGGTCCGAGGCCCACTCCACGCTCGCGGCCAAGGGTACTGGCCCATCGATTTGCGGGTCGTCAATGCTGAGCGCCAGTGTGATGCCTGCATCAATCAACGCCTGTGTGGCCGAGCCGTTGCCGCCATCGGCCAGCGCGGCATGGCAGTTCTGGCAGTCGGCCTCGGCCGAGATGGGCATCACGGTGTCCATCGAGGCCACGATGTTGCCGCCGATCCTGGCCTGGACGCGCATCAGCGGATAGGCATTCTCCCGCCCGAAGTCGTCGAAGGGTGCAATGGGAACGCCCGCCGCCTCGAACCAATCCACGTTAGCCGTGTAGCCAAACGGAAAGTTAATAAAGAAGGGCAACGTGCCGATGTGCTCGGCGAAAGGTTGCGGTTGGTTGAGCAGATACGGACCGTTGATGCCCGGCATGTCTTGTTGAATGGCGGCCAGCTGGCCGTCACCCAGGTAGAGACGTTCGACATCCGGCACCGGCAGGCCGCGATCGACGGGGATCGTCAGGGGCGTCACGACCGGTGGATAAAATGGATCATAGGCACCGACATTGACCACATCCCAGAAATTGGTTTTGTACACAGTACCGTCACCGGCAAGGCTGGGAGGTATAGCCAGGCCCGGGTCGTTGGGGTTAGAGGCAGACGAATACACCACTTCTGCTTCACCTTCGCCCAAGATCATCGGTAGGCCGGTGATGCCCCGTTCAATGACCTGCGCATGCAACACATTGAAAGGTGGCAGGATGCTGGAGATGCGGGCATCGAGGTCGCCGCAGTGCATGCCAAGGTCGTTGATGGCGACTATTGAATACAGCTGGTCCGTCACGAAGAGCTGCTCGAGCACAGGATCAACAGGGCTACCACCGCTGGCGCTAGTGGAGTTGATGGAGGTATTGCCGTTTCCTGTGGTCACCTCGATGGTTCGGAGCTGCTCGGCACAACTCACCCCGAGATCATCGGTGGCAGAAAAAGTCGTGGTAAACGTTCCTGCCGTGTTGTAGGTTACGCTGCCAGGGTCTTCGACATCGGCGGAAGTCGGTGACCCACCTTCAAAGGTCCAGGTATAACTGGCAATGGTTCCGTCGGCGTCCGTTGCGGTGCCCGTATAATTCACGCTAGTGCCAAGACTGATCGTCGTTACCACCTCCGCTGGTGTGTTGATGGTGCAGACAGGTGGCTGATTCTGCGGTGCGCAGTTGGCCGGAGCGTTTTGTACGGCGGCAATGTCAAACGAACCGCCTTGCTGGGCGCGGACATAACATGGCACCGGACTCGGATTATTAGCAACGATATCCCACCGGCCGTTGTTGCGGGGCGTGTTGGTACCCAGCTGCTGATTGACATTCAAAGCGTTAGTGACGATCACGAGTACCCCGGGATCGCCGGTACCTTCAACGCTGAGTTCGCCCCGCTTGTTGTTCCACTGGGCCTTTGTGATCGAAACGGCGGTCTGTGCTGACACATCGGTGCTTAGCAGAAAGGTTCCTGCTAGCAAGCTAATGGACAGGGCGTAAGTGATGAATGAGAAACGGAAAGAAAAAGCGAAAACCCGGCAGATCATAGTCATAAGGTCATCCTCAATTTGTGACCCGGGCTTCGGACGGATTCTTACTTACTTATTTTGTGCTCGCCTGCTGCGCGGGTATATTGGATAACCGGGTTCAGAACTAAGCTGGTTCTGGTGGTTAAGAAGAAAAATCTGAGCTCTGAACTCGATAATTATAAATTATCTTTATGGTACTGCGCTTAACCTTAAAGGTAATCGAGTAATGTTAGTAAAAATTATCAAGAAGTCTAAATTTATTTTCAAAAAAAGAAATAAATAGAGATCAGCGCACAGTTTTCTTGAACGCAATACATGATTTAGTATGAGCATAAAGACTAACAGTACTCGAGAGAACATTTATTACTAATATTCTATTTGTCTTATATTAGAAATAAAATGTCCAGAACAAGTGGGGGCACCTTGATTCATTAAAACGTGTCATTCTGAACTCTATTATAAATTTCTTTCAGTATTATAACTGCAGCGACCCGTTTATTTTTAATTGATTGCCAGGCGTTCTGTTTTTGTTAGCCATTTTTTGATGCGGTTTGAGTCGCCGTATTTGCTCAGTCTGCCCCAGGACTCGAGCAAGACGATGATGACTGGCCTGGTATTGATTTTGGTTTGCATCACCAGACAATTCCCGGCGTCGCGGGTAAAGCCGGTTTTACTCAAGGTGATCGGCCAGGAAATCTTTCTGACCAGGCGATTGGTATTACCGAAAGTGATTTCGCGCCCGCTCTTCAATTCAGTAATGCTTTGTCGGGTTTGGGTGGTAAATTCCCGGATCAAAGGGTATTGACTCGACGATTTAACGATCTGCATCAATTCCTGTGCCGTGGAGACATTGTCATTACTCAAGCCGGCCGGATCGGCGAAACGGGTTTTTGAAAGTCCGAGGTCGTGTGCCTTGTTATTCATCGCATTAACAAACGCATTGGTGCCGCCCGGATAAGTACGGGCCAGTGCCGATGCGGCGCGATTTTCCGAAGCCGCTAAGGCAATGAGCAGTAAATCCTGGCGCGTGAATTTCATGCCTTCTCGCAGCCGCGATTTGGAATAGCGTATCCGGTCCTTGTCATCCTTACTGATGGTGATCACCTCATCCATGGCCAGGTCGGCATCGAGTATCACCATGGCCGTCATTAACTTGCTGAGTGAGGCCACCGGCACAACCTCCTCGGCATTACGTTCCATGATGATTTCGTTATCGCGTTCATCAAACACCAGGGCAGCGTGGGAACGTAATTTGAGATTGACGCGACTGGCGTTTTCGCGGATCGTTTTCGCCGAAACGTAGGTTTCCGGAGTATCAGTTTCCGGGGCATAGTCGTCGACCCCAAAAACCACAGGGGCCCAGCACAAAAAGATGATTA
>JAHEIJ010000048.1 GCA_024639445.1 Gammaproteobacteria bacterium | reverse complement strand
TCCGGCAGGAATCGTAACATAATCAACACAATAAACATTACACGGAATGAAAACTTTGTTTAAAGCCATATTAACCTTTCTGCTATTCAGTTTTTCCCTGATTGTCAGCGCCGCGGAGGAAGTCCGTTATTACGACGTGGAAGTGATCCTGTTCGAGAACCTCGACAACATCGCCCGCCAATCAGAAAACTGGCCCAGCAGCATTGAACTGGTATTACCGGAAACGCTTATTGAAATCGGCCGGCCTTATCCCGGCCCCATTCCAAAGGAATACAAACCCCGCCTGACCTTTAAACCCCTGGCGAAAAAAGATTTACAGCTCCAGAAACAGGCAACCACCATCGATAAATCCAAAACACGGCGGGTGTTATTACACACAGGCTGGCGCCAACCCGGTATGCCGCGCGACAAGGCCATAAGCGTGTACTTTAAACGTGCTATTCCAGGCCTATCACCTATCAGCGTTGATACTGAAATCTCCGGCGACCCGGCAGCCATGAGCCGTCTGGCACAACCGCAAGCCGGTGAGTTGGAAGGTATGATCAAGGTCATCCTGTCCCGTTATCTGCATGTCGAGACCGATATTGTTTTCCGGCCGCAGCGGAAAGAGTTACAGGAAGATATCTTCAGCCTGGAATTACTCGACCAGATCGATCAACCGGTTGTTTACCGTCTTAACCAAACTCGACGGCGCATGCGCAGTCGCGAACTGCATTACCTGGATAACCCGGTAATCGGGATGCTGGTGTTAATCACCCCTTATGAGCTGAAGCAATAAGCCGACCTTGTTTAATAGTGGGGCCGGCGTGCCAACGACCGGCCTAAATCAGCGGAATTGCGTGCTCCAGCAATTTCCTGACATCCGTGATCCCACTGTGAAGATACTGCTCGATTTCCGTCATGCTGATTTCACCATTACCACGGCCCGCGGCACGGTTCACTACCAGGGATACACTGGCATAACATAGCTCCAACTCACGCGCCAACACCGCTTCCGGCATACCTGTCATGCCCACAATATCGCAGCCATCCCGTTCCAGCCGGTCAATCTCGGCGGTCGTTTCAAGTCGCGGACCCTGTGTCGCGCCATAAGTCCCGCCATCGACTACCGCCAAACCGGCCTGCTCAGCACCGTCGACCAAGTTCCTCCGTAGTGAAGCACAATACGGCTCGGTAAAATCCACGTGCACAACCTGATTTACTCTGTCTTCAAAATAAGTATTGGTCCGTCCCCAGGTGTAGTCGATGATTTGATTTGGAATCACCAGGACACCCGGTTCGATATCCGGGCGAATTCCGCCAACGGCATTCACGGCTACGACATTGGTGACCCCGACCTCTTTCAGCGCCCAGATATTGGCGCGGTAATTAACCATGTGTGGTGGAATGGTGTGGCCCGGCCCATGGCGCGGTAAAAACATGACCTCATGACCACAGTAATTTCCCCGTACCAGAATGCCTGATGGTTCACCATAAGGAGTCTGGATTATTTCCCGATTGATGATTTGCAGTCCCTGCAAGGAAGTCAACCCGGTACCGCCAATAATTGCTACACTCGACATACGTTTCCTTATAAACTTTATAATCCTTTTACCGCATAGATGCCCGGCACATTACGAAGATAACCGTGGTAGTCCATGCCATAGCCGAAAACATAACGATCCACGATCTCCAACCCGACATAATCGGCCTTAATACCCTGTTTGCGGTTATGACGCTTTTCCACCAACACGGCGGTAAACACGTTACGTACACCCTGCTGTCGACAATAATCCACTATCGCAGCCAGCGTAACACCCTCATCGAGGATATCGTCGAACACAATAATGTCACGGTCCTGAAAGGAAATCGTCGCTTCGGTTTCCCATGTGACTTTTCCACCAGTGGTTGCGCCGGCATAACGGGTTGCATGGATATAATCCAGTTCCAGGGGAAAGTTCAGACGCGTCAAAAGGTGACCGGCAGGTACCACAGCCCCGGTCATGACACACAGAAAAATGGGATTGCTATTCTCATGCCGGGCCGTAATTTCACGTGCCATGCGATCCAGTTGTTGCTCAACTTCCGCCTGGGTATACAGACAGTCGGCCTCCTTTAATACCTGTTTGACGTCTTCAGCTTGCATCATACGGGCTGGCCTGTGATATCCGTACCTGCCAACTGTAATGGCTCGGGGACATGTAGCGTCGAGGTGGGATAAGCAATCTCAGCACCATGGCTGGTAATAATCTCACTGATACGGAACAGTACATCCTGTTTGACTTCGTGAAACTTGATCCAGTTGGTTGTACACGTAAAGGTATAAACAAAAAAATCCAGCGATGATGCGGCAAAACTGTTGAAATTCACGATCATGGTCTGGCTTTGATCGATTTCCTCATGGGCCATTAACATCGCCTTAACGTCTTTAACTATGCCGGGTAATTTCTCCACATCGTCATATCGCACACCAATGGTTTCATAAATACGTCGATGACTCATGCGAGAAGGATTTTCCACTGCGATACTTGCAAATACCGAATTTGGTACATACAAAGGACGTTTATCAAACGTCCGGATTATCGTCAGGCGCCAGCCGATTTTTTCCACCGTGCCTTCAATTTGTTTATCCGGCGAACGAACCCAGTCACCAATATCAAACGGACGGTCGAGATAGATCATCATACCGCCGAAAAAGTTCGCCAATAGATCCTTGGCGGCAAAACCTACGGCAATACCGCCGATACCACCAAACGCCAGAATAGCCGAGATATTCACACCCATGGTCTGCAAAATTACCAGAAATGCCGTTATCAGCACGGATATACGCAATAACTGGCTGATAGCGTTCGCTGTGGTACGATCGATGGACTTGCCAGCAATTTCCTTCTGCTGAAGAATATTCTTTTCCATAAAGCTGATAAAGCGGGTCAGCGTCCAGGCAATGGTTACCATGATGCCAACCTCGCGTACCACTGCCGCTGCCGTAATTTGCATCATCTGCAAGGCGAAGGACAAACCAATGATCCAGATCAAAAGACTCAACGGTTTGCGTAAGGCCTGCACCAGGGCGTCATCCCAGGGATGACTTGTCTTTTTCAGCCGTGCTAGTACGCGGGTCAAGATACGCTTCTGGATTAAGTCGACCAACAACGCAATAAAAATGATCGCAAAAATATAGATGATCCAGAGTTTTTCCCGATCGAACTGTTCCAGATACTGTCTAATGTCATCAAGATTCATAGTATTTCGTCTTGCTTGGGTCTCAATTAAAAGTCAAATTTCAGGCTCGGATCATCCTGATACTTTTCAAGTGCCGTGATTGTTTCTTTCCATTTGCGCAAATGGTGGAGTTGCTGGCGTGTAATATTATGCCGGCCGTGCATCCGTGCCAGGCGCAAGTGGGCCACCGGATCCTCATAACCTTCCAAACCATCCAGCACTTCCAGTGCCCCCTTACGATTATTGCACACCAATACCATATCACAGCCGGCATTCAGTGCTGCTTTGGCGCGGTCCGTGTAACTCTCCCCCACCACACTGGCACCTTCCATATCCAGGTCGTCACTGAAAATCACGCCTTGAAAATTCAAGCGCTGGCGCAGGATTTCCTTTAGCCAGTAAGATGAAAATCCCGCCGGAAGCTTGTCCACTTTTGAATAAATCACATGGGCCGGCATCACCGCAGCGAGGCCATGATGAACGAGTCGTTTGAATGGCAGAATATCGTGGGCATAGATATCGTTATATTCACGCTCGTCGACTGGAATCGCCGTATGGGAGTCCGCTTCCACACAGCCATGGCCAGGAAAGTGCTTTCCCGTGGCGGCCATGCCGGCATCATGCATACCTTTTATATAGGCGCGAGCCAGATCGGTCACGACTGCCGGATCACGGTGAAACGCCCGATCCCCGATCACTTCACTCACACCATGGTCGACATCCAGCACCGGCGCAAAACTGAAATCAATACCAACGGCACGCAGTTCCACTGCCATTAACCAACCGGCCAGTTCCGCCAGATGCCGCGCCAGGTGTACATCCTGTTCATACACTTGTCCGAAGTGGGCGGCAGCAGGTAAAGCAGTAAACCCGTCGCGAAACCGTTGCACTCGTCCGCCTTCATGATCCACGGCAATTAACAAGCGCGGACTGCGCACTTCATGCAAGCGTTGCACCAGGTTTTCGAGTTGTTCCACCGAGGCGAAATTACGGCTGAATAGGATAATACCACCGACGAGTGGATGGGACAGGATCTCATGCTCCACCGGTGTGATATCCACACCTTCCAAATCAAGCATAACAGGACCGAGTGACATAGTGGCTTTAGATTATTTTTCGTTATTCTTTAATGAGGACCCGCGTACCGACAGTCACGGTATCAAACAAACGGATCACATCCTGATTATGCATTTTAATGCATCCGTGGGAACTGGGGATACCCATGGGTTCCTCCTCCGGGCAGCCGTGAATATAGATGTAACGCTGCATGGTATCCACCGTACCGAGGCGATTGCGTCCCGGTTCCAGCCCACTGAGCCAGAGAATCCGTGTCAGGATCCAGTCACGCTCCGGCGCTTGCGCCTTCAATGCCGGCGTATAAATTTCACCGGTGGGTCGCCGACCAACAAACACGGTATTCACCGGCTGGTCAACGCCGATTTTGGCACGAATATAATGCCAGCCGCGAGGTGTCTGTTCACTGCCATTCTGTTCCCCCACCCCTTTACTCGCTGTTGCGACGGGAAATGACATTAACGTCCGCTCTTCCGCATGGAGTGTCAGGGTTTGCGTGTTGACAATGATCTCGATATGCATCCTTTATCCTTATGCCCAATCCTTATACGGGTGCTGACTCAAACAGCTATTATAGTAGCGGGGATCATCAGAGACCTCTTCACCCAACCAGGGAGGATGATCAAATTGCTCGGCCTCATCATGCAACTCAATCTCGGCCACAATCAAACCGGCATTCTCCCCCTCAAACACATCGATCTCCCATTGCTTATTGGCATAAGACACCAGGTAACGGGTTTTTTCAATAATCGGTCGTTGACACAGCGTGGTCAAGATTATTTCCGCTTCCTCTAGCGGAATCGCATATTCAAATTCCTGACGGCGAACTCCAAGGGTGGCACTTTTAATGTTTAGGTTCGCCTTATCGCCCTGCAGCCGTACCCGAACAGATGCCTCCTTGCCGCCTACCAGGTAACCCTGTTTGATCGGGAGTGCAACGCTTACAGCCTCACGCCAGTTGTCATTGGTGACAAGGAATTTACGTTCAATCTCAATACCCATCGGTGTCGCTCATGGTTTGATGAATAAGGCTATCGATTCGACATGGGCGGTATGGGGAAACATGTCCATCACCCCGGCCTTCACCAGTTTATATCCATAGTCATTCACCAGTACACCGGCATCGCGTGCCAGAGTTGCCGGGTTACAGGAGACGTACACAATATGACTGGCCTTAAGACTGGCTATCACCGCTAACACCTCGATTGCACCGCTGCGTGGTGGATCCAGCAGAATCTTGTCATAACTGCGTTTACGTAACCAAGGTAACCCAGCCACATCTTCCATCAGGTTAGTGACATGGTATTCAACATTATTTATTGCATTGCGGTCGGAATTCTCACGCGCCCGTTCAATCAGGGCAGCATCTCCTTCCACCGCAACCACCTGTTTAACCTGGCGCGCTAACGGTAAGGAGAAATTGCCCAGACCACAGAATAACTCCAGCACCTGATCTGTCGGTTGTGGATCCAGTAAGTCTAGCGCCTGTGTCACCATGGCCTGATTGATGGCGGTATTGACCTGGGTAAAATCATTGGGACGAAATGCCAGGGTAAGGTCAAAAGCCTGAATCCGATAACTCAAACTTGCGGTTTCCGGCCACAACAAAACTACTGTGTCCGGCCCCTTGGGTTGTAGATAAATCTGAAACCCATGGCGTTGGCCAAACTCCGTCAATATCTGTTTGTCCGCATCATTCAGCTCAACCAGGTTGCGGAATATCAATGCAGCACCTTCATCGCCAATAGCCACTTCAATCTGCGCGATCTGCTTATAACAACTCAATTGCCGGATCGTGACTGACAAATCCTCAAGCCGCTCCCCGATCAATGGATTAAGGATCTTGCAGGAATGCATATCGGCCAGGAAGGCACTGTGCTTTTCGCGAAACCCCACCAACACCCGTTCCTTCTTGTGCACATAACGCACACCCAGCCGTGCTTTTTGTCGATAGCCCCAGATGGGGCCTGTAAGTGGAGGCAGGATTTCTTCAGTTTGGACCTTGCCAATACGATTGAGGTTTTCCTGCAGCATGGATTGCTTGACACGGATCTGCTCTGCCGGTTCCAGATGCTGCAGGCTACAGCCACCACAGACAGCAAAAAACTCACACGCCGGGGTCACACGATGTGGCGAGGCCTGGAGGACTTCCAGCACGGCCCCTTCATCATAGTTACTGCGAACCCGCGTGTAGCGAAACATTACCTCTTCTTGCGGCAAGGCCCCATCGATAAACACCGTCTTGTCACCGATACGGGCCACACCACGTCCATCATGGGTCAGGCTTTCAACCGTCGCCCGTTGGGGTTCAACAGGGAGTTTTTTCTTACGACGTGACACAGCTGATAATGGAGTCAATAACGCTCAGTTGGTCTGCCGGTGTGGCAGGAATTCCGTATTGAAAACAAAAATATTCATCAGGTAAATTCTGTCGCGGGTCAGGCAGGAAAGACATCGGTCGACAGGTAACGATCACCCCGGTCACAGATAATGGATACGATCACGGCATTTTCCACCTTTTGACTCAGTGTCAGCGCTGCAGCCACCGCGCCGCCCGAGGAGATACCGCAGAAGATCCCTTCCCTCGCAGCCAGCTCACGTGTCACGTTCTCTGCTTCCTCTTGGGTGACATCCAGGGTCATGTCGACCCGCGAGGCATCAAAAATGCTGGGTAAGTACTCTTCCGGCCAGCGGCGGATCCCCGGGATCTTGGCCCCTTCGGCCGGTTGAACTCCGACGATGCTGATCGCGGGATTCTGTTCTTTCAGGTAGCGTGAAACGCCCATGATGGTCCCGGTCGTGCCCATGGCACTGACGAAATGGCTAATTTTGCCCTCGGTATCACGCCAGATTTCCGGTCCGGTGGTCTCATAATGGGCCAACGGATTATCCTGGTTGGAGAACTGGTCCAACACTCGACCCTTGCCCTCCACTTCCATCTGCTTGGCCAAATCGCGCGCGCCTTCCATGCCCTCATCCGCCGTGACCAGGACAATCTCGGCGCCGTAGGCCCGCATCGAGGCGCGACGTTCCACACTCATGGTCTCGGGCATGATCAACACCATGCGGTAGCCCTTGATAGCCGCCACCATGGCCAGGGCAATGCCGGTATTGCCGCTGGTGGCTTCGATCAGAGTGTCGCCAGGCTTGATATCACCCCGCAGCTCGGCATGATGAATCATGCTGTGGGCCGGGCGGTCCTTGACGGAACCGGCGGGATTATTGCCTTCCAGCTTCACCAGGACCATATTAGTGGTCTCGCCCGGCAGACGCTGTAAACGTACCAGCGGTGTGTTACCAACAAAGGCTTCTATCGTGGGATAAGTCATACAGTAAGTGTATCGGATCCGCCCAAATCAGAAAACGCCCATAAGGGATGACATTGACGTCATAGGGTTATTCGCCTAGGTTTGGTAAAACAATTATCGGAGGCCATTTGTGCTCGAAATACTGGATATACCCCAGGCCATCGAACAAGCCGGTGGCAACCCGGAACTGGCGAAAGAGCTGTTCACAATGTTATTGAGCGAATTACCAGGCCAGAAGGAAAAACTCAACCAGGCCTTTGCCAAGGGTGATAAGCAGGCCATCTGGGATCACACCCATAAACTACATGGCTCAACGGCCTATTGTGGCGTGCCGGCGTTGCGAAAAGCTGCCAAGGAACTTGAAGAGGCCATCAAAGCACAAACAGACGATGTCTCAGATAAAATACAGGATGTTAACAATGCAATTGATGACTTACTCGTGGATGGGCAGACCGTACTAGAACAAGACTGGTTATAATTTCTAATGTTTAGAAGACTTCTCAAGACTTGAAGCGAAACCTTGGCAGGCTGATGTTAAAACGCAGCGCCAGCAGGCGGCCAAAAAAGATACTTAATCCGGCAATTGTTGCGGCCAATGTGACATCCAGGTCAAGATACAACAGGCCAATAAACATCAATGAGCCAACCCATGATACTGTCGCATACAGCGGGCTTTGAAACACCACGGGCGGTTCGTTGCTCAAGATATCACGAAAAATCCCACCCATAGTGCCGGTCATTACACCCATGAAACTGGCGACCAGCCAGGGTGCGCCAACCAACAGTGAAGCCAGTGTTCCAGCTATACCGAAAGTCGCCAGCCCAGCGGCATCAGGGATTAAGAAGAACCGGGGTGAGATCACCATCAGACGTGCAGTAATAAAGATGGCAATGGCACTACCAAGCGATGCAATAAAGAATACCTGATCCTCAATCCAGAACACCTCCCGATCCAGCAACATATCACGTAATGAACCACCGCCAAGCCCGGTCGCTATCGCAATCATAATCACACCAAACAGATCAAACTGTTTGAATCCTGCTTTAAGGACACCGGAAGTCGATGAAACGATTACAGCCAGCAGGGTAATCCAATATAGGGTTTGAAGAAGAGCTGGAGTTGGATCTGAAATCATAATCGTTTTATATTGAATCCATATTTGCGATATCTAAAAAACACCAGGTTCTTTATTCTTTAATTAGCGTTACAAACGCAACAGCATATTCCTGTTCATCGGCCAGGCTGATATGTGCTTCGCGGATACCTTCTTCATTCATAAACTCCGCAGCCCTGCCGTTAAATTCCAGTAATGGCTTGCCCTGTTCGTCATGACCGATATTGATATGTTTCAATGACAGTCCATTACGAAATCCGGTACCCATCGCTTTAGCGGTCGCCTCCTTGGCAGCAAAACGCTTGGCAAGGTAGTTCGCGGGTTTGTTGGCTTGTTGATAACCCATGAGTTCATGCTCGGTGAGAATTCGCCTGGCAAAACGCTCGCCATGTTTTTCGAGGCTTTGCTGCATGCGCGCAACGCGCACAATGTCGGTTCCGATACCAAAGATCATTGATTCATCCCTGGCGTGCTCCGATCATCAGTCGCTTCATCTCCGCCACCGCTTCCGGCAGACCGGTAAACATACTGCGGGCAATAATGGCATGACCAATATTCAGTTCACGCACACCAGGGATTGCAGCGATGGCCTGGGTATTGTGGTAGTGTAAGCCATGCCCGGCATTAACCTGTAAACCGGCTTCCTGGCCTTGCGTGACCGCCTGGACAATACGATGTAATTCCTGCTGCCGGGCCGCGTCGCTGATGGCATCGGCATAATGGCCGGTGTGCAATTCAATTACCGGCGCACCACATTCTGCTGCGGCTGCAACCTGCTGCGGATCGGCATCGATAAATAGCGAAACCCTAACGCCGGCTTTTGCCAGCCGATCGCAAGCTTCCGTAATGCGCGCTTTTTGGCCTGCCACATCGAGACCACCTTCGGTGGTGAGTTCTTCGCGGCGTTCTGGTACGAGACAGCAGTCAGCCGGTTGAATATGCTCGGCAATAGCCAGCATTTCATCCGTTACCGCCATTTCGAGGTTCATGCGGGTCTGCAGAATTTCAATCAACATTTCCACATCGCGATCCTGGATATGACGCCGGTCTTCACGCAAATGCAGGGTGATACTGTCAGCCCCGGCCTGCTCGGCTGCCAGTGCGGCCTGTATCGGTTCGGGATAGCGTGTACCCCGTGACTGCCGCAATGTGGCAACGTGATCGATATTGACACCTAACAAAATCGGATCGGACTGGGCCATGATGTGACTGCCTTTACTTATAAGGATCGTTGTTGCTGAAATAATTCCCGTGATTTTAACGGCCGATCACCCAAATGGGCAGCCAATGCCGCGCGCATCAGCCGCTTGGCTTCCTGCCGAACCTTCGGTTGCGAATAATCATCCTGAATAATAGCCAGTAATGTCTGTCCTTGAACAGTAATCCCGTCTTCGTCCTGCCCGGTCGACGATACGGGACCGCGATCAGGTAAAAAATGATAACGTGCCTCAGGATTAATGCTCTCGCCGCTTATCACATCATGGTCGAGTATAAGCCCGTAGCCCATTTCCTGCAGCAACCGATGCTCAAACTGGCGCAGAATCGGCTCTTGTTCGATTTGTTCGGCCAGTGATGCCAAAGAAGTAATGTAGCTTTCAAATAATCGTGGGTGGGCATCGCCCCGTTGCAGCAGACGCATTAACAATTCATTCAGGTAAAGGCCACTGAGCAACAATTCACCGGATAAATGTGGCGCCACGCCAGCGGGTTCCGCACCGCTCAGGGTAGGTAACTCGCCCTGTCCGCTCCAGGACAATAACAGCGGCGTAAACGGTTGCAACAGACTGGCATAACGGGATTTACTGCTCCGCACGCCGCGGGCCACCAGGCCGACACGACCAAAGTCATGGCTGAATATCTCGACCAACAGACTCGTATCTCGATATGGCCGGGTATGCAGCACATAAGCTGACTGCAGACAGATACGTTTGGGATTGGAGCCACTCATGAGCTTGTCATGGAATTATTCAAATTCGGAATTATTCAGATTTGTCGTGATAACCGAGACTTTGCAAGGCACGTTCATCATCCGACCAGCCTTCCTTAATCTTGACCCAAAGTTCCAGGTACACTTTTTTCTCAACCAGTTTCTCGATATCGTGACGGGCATCTTCACCGACAGCTTTAATCCGCTCCCCGCCTTTACCAATAATAATGGCTTTCTGGTTTTTCCGCTCTACCCAGATCAAGGCATGGATATGCACAATGCCTTTCTGCTCTTTGAAGCGTTCAATTTCAACTGTCAGGTCATAGGGCAGTTCCTGACCGAGGCGACGCATGAGTTTTTCACGCACGATCTCCGCCGCCATGAACCGAATACTACGGTCAGTAACCTGGTCTTCCGGAAAATAGGGGGCTGACACCTCTAGAAATTCAAGAATGTTACTTTCCAGTACATCCAGGCTGGTACCTTTCAGGGCAGATACGGGAATAACATGTTTAAATTCATACTTGGCGGCTACATTCTGTAAATAAGGTAGCAAGGCTTCCTTGTCTTCCAGGGTATCGATTTTATTCACCACCAGGATAACCGGCACCTGGCTTTGTTTCAGGCGCTTGAGTACCAGATCATCTTCCTCGGTCCAGCGCATAGGCTCGACCAGAAACAACGCCACCTGCACACCTTCCAGGGCACTGCCGGCGGCACGGTTCATATAGCGGTTCATGGCGCGCTTGCCATGCAAGTGAATACCGGGGGTATCAACATAGACAACCTGGGCGGAATTCGTTGTCTTGATACCCAGGATCTGATGTC